>NZ_JAERVL010000017.1 GCF_016745835.1 Caldalkalibacillus salinus
TAGTCTTTTTTTACAATGTCTACTTGACAGGGGTAAGCCCAGGTGGCTTTTAGTGTTTATATACTAAGATTCAGTGATTGGGTACTATTATTGCAAAGAAGATAAAAAGAACATCTCTATTTAATATACAGTACAAAGACACTGTTCAGTAAGAAATAACAAATTCAAGAAGAAGTATAGACAAAACTAGAAGCAGGCCCGATAAAGGAAAGCGTGTATAGGTGTGACCGTCCATGGCCGCAGTTTAAAAACTTGAATTGATTCCCCAAGAGGAGGAGTTAATTAATTATGAATAAAATACTGTTCTATGGTATATTGTTAATTTTCTTTCTAGCAGGATGTAGTCATACAAATAAAAATGAATTAAATGAAATTGTTATAAATGAAAATGTGTTTAGTGAACATAGCCAATTCTTTTCCAATTATGGTTGGCATATTAAGACACCTTATAGTGAAAAAACAGAGATAATAAATTATTATCCAGAACGTATAGAATCACTAAAATTATCTGGATTAGACCTTGAGCAATACAAGGGAAAAGAAGTAAAAACAACATCATATGTTTTAGAGGAAGAGCAAATAAACGGAGATAAAGTCTATGTGACGATTTATGAGATTGACGGTGAAATAATTGGTGGCACCGGTGCATTAGAAAATTGGACACCAGGAGGTTTTTCTTTAAATGATAAGAAACGGCTTATTGAAGATAAAGTTATAAGTGAGTAAGTCAAACTTGTTAAGCTAATGAGTAATGAGGAACGGAACTTTATTTTTTATTTTAAGAAGAAAGGGGTTGCCATCCATGGAAACCTCTGACATAGTAGACGACGTTGCCACCGATAATAATATATCTACGTGGTGCTGCGCGGGAAGGATTGGTACCGAACCTGATGGTTTACTTTTGCTTTCTTGTTGTTTTGCAGTTTTTGCATTTGTATTCTGACAAAGGATCATTAACAGCACGAATGCTTAGATTGGAGATAGCAAAAGCTGATGATGTATATATTTCTTGTCAATAATGCTGCCCTAGGGACGATGCACGACAATTATTACGGTGGGATAATGATCACTGGGATAATGTCACTTTGGAGCTTGTAAGTGGCTATTTATTGGGACTGTAGAAATGGAGATTGGTATTTGTTTGTCAGACGTGTTTGGGGTAATGGTTATGCTACCGAAGCTGCACTTGCATGTAAGAAATATGGGTTTGAGCAAATGAATCTATCTAAACTTGTTTCTTTGCCTGATATCAACATTGTCCCTTCTACTAAGGTTGCTAAACGAATCGGTATGAAGGTAGAAAAGATAATTAATAAATGGGGAAAAGGGGTATATGTTTATTCTGTGGCAAAATAATTATTGCTTTCCATTGTAAAGGAAGCCTTGGAATATGAACCAGGAAAGAATGTGTTAAATGAAGGTTATATACCTATTGCAAGCTGTTCACACGTAAGTGGAGGGATGATGGTGACCCTCCTGTATATAGGATATATCATGATGATACAACTAGGACCAAAGTATCTAATAGTTTATCTGAGTTTCTGAAGCGCGGAAGGGTAGTTTAAAAATTAATAATTCAGATACAAAACAGCATCCGATTGGGGAATACGCTAGGATTAATTAATTTTATTAACCTGTTTTTTAGACTTTACAATGGTTTTTTCTTTTGCTTTTTCATTCTTATCTCCCATAGATAGCAAAAGAATGGAGATAATCAATATGAAGGCACCAGCTGTATTTTTAACAGTTAACTCAATTGGGAAAAAGGGGTAAGAAATAAACGCTAGTAATAAGGGACTAAAAGCTCTGGTCACATTAGCAATAGAAAATCGCAAATACCTTAGCGCTTCGTATAATAATATTGTCCCAAGGAATCCTCCGAAAAGTGTTGATAGGACTAAATATCCAACTCCTTCGAATGTATAATGTCCATCAAAAAGTTCCCCCTTGATGATGGAGTAGCTCAAGATAAAAAATAAAGATATACAATTATTGGTAAACATAATAGAGTTAGAGCTCTTTTGCTTAGACATCGACTTTTTGATAAAAATATTTGTTAGTGCAAAGAAGAATGTATATAATATAGCGAAAAAACTCCCGATTAAATGATTGGTGTAATTACCACCTGTCTCAACAAACAGAAAAGTACCAAGCATAGCAAAAATGATGAAAAACGTTTCTTTCTTAGACAGTTTTTCATTGAGAAAAATGACGGCTAAAATCACAGCAAACACCGTATAGAACCTTCCTAAGAAACCAATCTCCACCGGTGAAAGTAAATCAATGCTTAAAAACAAAAAGATGATTCCCATAGCATTAAAAACAGCTGACAGTATTATATTTTTTTCCAAATATAGTGTTACATATTTCTTAGTAAAGAGACCAAATAAAAAACAGGCTGCGATGATTGTCAAAACGTTTATAAGTGCTGCTTTAGCAGGAGAAATTTGTAGCAGTCCAAACTTCGATAATAAAGGCCCAATCGCTAACATGAAAACCGAGAGGACATTAAATAGATGCCCTTTTTGTAAATCACTCATTATGTTCACCATCCAATCATTGGTTTTTGGTTTGCTCATTCATTCAAACGACTATGTTTACATACGTTGATTATATTTGATAAACGGAGAATAAAAAGTGTAAATGATTCGTAGTCGTTTCACCTTTTTAATCGGAGGCTCAGCAATGAAGCTAGTTGAATATTACATTAGACTTTTTATGACGTTTGCTGACATCAAGACAGATCATCAAACGAGGGTATCCAGACAGACGATTAGCAAAGAGTTGGACTGTTCAGAACGGAATGTTATTCACGTATTAAACAAAATGGAGGAAAAACAGTGGATTAAGGTCGTGAGGGGAAAGGGAAGAGGACATACGACTAGTATTACTTTTTTAAAGTCACTCGAAGAAATGTTTGAGTGCTATGAAAAATGCTCTCCTAAAACGGTAGATATAGAACGTCTCATATCAATAATAGAGGGTCATCCGCAATTAAATGAAAGACACCAACTCATCAGTACGTTTTTTCATAAGCTATTTGGTATTGATAAAAGGTTCGCACAGGATGTCCAATTCGAAAATGAGTACGAGTATTTAAAAATACCCTATTATAGGTCTCTGTACGCCTTAGACCCCTCACAAGTCGAAAGGCAAACAGAAAGACATATAGTCAAACAGTTATTTAATACATTAGTGACATTTAACGAAGAAAGGAAGGAAGTAGAACCGTGTCTTTCTCATTATTGGGAGATTGATCATGAAGGAAAGACGTTCACTTTCTATCTAAGAAAAGGGGTTTCGTTTCACGATACAAGTAGTTTTGGAGCAGAGGATGTCAAGTTCACGTTTGAAAGATTAAAGAAAACACCATCTAGATGGATCGTTCAAGGCTTGGATAAGATTAAGTGTATGGGGAAGTACGTGATTCAATTCACCTTTACTCAGCCTTCTTATCACTGGCTGCACCTGATCACTTCACCGAAATGTTCCATTGTTCCTTATCATTATGCTAACAAATCCACTGAACAGTTTTCTAAACGCCCCATTGGGACCGGGCCATACAAAATCAAAGAACATGAATCAAATTTTCTTAAACTCACCGTTCATAACAGCTATTTTCAAGAGCGTGCTCATATTGATGAGATCGACATTTTTATACTGCCATCTATGGAAAAGTATCTTAACGCAAACGATATGGATTGGGAGCCGATATTTTACATGCCCTTTACAACCAGGGAAGATCATAATACTGAACTAAAATATATCGAACGGAAAAGATTATCTGTAAAGTATCTTACATGGAATATGAAAAAAGAAAAAATACGAACGAATGAAGAGATAAGAAGAAAACTTTCAGCAATACTAGACAGAAAGAAAATGGTAGAGGATCTGGGTTATCCAAGGTATGAACCTGCACATTCATTTTTCAAACAAGACGCTTCTTCTCAAGATGGCAAGTATGGTCATGAAGCATGTGATAGTCTTTTAACAGAACCGTTAATCTTAATGACCTATGATCTCCCACCACATACAGAGGATATAAAATGGATACAGCAAGAGTCTAGAAAATACGGAATTGAGATTGAAACCAAACACCTTCCATTTTCGACCTTTATTGACAATGCAAAACATGCTGACCTCGTTCTTTCAGAGTTTGTCACCGAAGAATCGGAAGAAGTTTCGCTCTATAATTTGGTTAAATCTCAATCAGGTGTTATATATAACCTTATTGATCCAGTAAATAAAGCAATCATACAAAGCTCTCTGAATCACCTTTTCCAAGAAGAAAAAAGG
Source organism: Caldalkalibacillus salinus (assembly GCF_016745835.1). NCBI lineage: Bacteria > Bacillati > Bacillota > Bacilli > Caryophanales > Bacillaceae > Caldalkalibacillus > Caldalkalibacillus salinus. Next base: position 4,297 of record NZ_JAERVL010000017.1, read on the forward strand.
CAAGATAGAATAGAAGGATTAAAAAACGTTGATACGTTACTACGTCATAGCTGTATGACTATTCTTTTGTACTGGACTTTCCAAAAAGCACTATATGATCAGCATTTAATGGGGGTGTCTCTCAGTACCATTGGGTTAGTCCCTTTCAAAGATTTGTTTTACAGAAAACAACTGACGTAACACCAGAATAAATAGAATGGTCGTGTATGATAGACAACCGACTTTGACTTTGCCATCATTTAACTTTTCATTGCGAAGTGCTTAACGCTTCTTTATGATGAGTTTAGGTATTGAGTGAAGATGACTTCGACAAGAATAACAGGAGGGGAAGAAATTGGAGAGTAACAAGTATATCAAACCTTTTATGATTTTCGTTTCCGCGGCTTTAGTGGTGAGTTTAATCGTTAATTTCAATCTATTATCTAGAGTAGGTGAGATAGAAAATAGCGTGTATTCTCTGTCTAACAACCAACATAACATGATCACTGACATCAATGGTCAATCGGGACAAATCCGTCATGTATTAAATGAATTCAAAGAGGAACAGAGCTGGCTCGGCCAGATCGAAAGGAATGTCAATATGGACGCGATAGACCAGGGTCAAGTGGCGCTAAGCTATACATGGCAGGTCAAGGAGCTGCAACCTGGTTCGGAAGTCGTCTTCCATTATGCTTACGGTCAGTCTGATGAGTTCACCTCTCTTCCAGCAGAAGAGCTCCAACAAGGGCTGTTTCAAGTAAACCTTCCGTTAGAAGTGGACATGGAGCCCCGATGGGAAATTTATCAGTATACGGTGAACAGGAGCGATCAATCACATGCGGTTGAAGAACAGGAGGTGTTTGCAAAAGAAGAGGTGATTAAAGAACGGGATGAGACTGCTCTCAGGTACTTTGTATCTGTCACCAATGATGACATGGTCAGGAGTGGAGATATGCAAAAAGAACATTTAGATCATTTGGGAACGAGTAAATATGGGCATATCCAAACGGATATCCACCTGGATGAGGAGAACTTTGCCGTTAACCTCGAACATTATACTGATTCAATGCAGAGGATCGAAGAGGCTTCTCTTTTAATGTATGAGGATAATACATTGATTTCAGAGCAAGAAATTGAAAGGGATGAGCATAGGTCACCTGATGAGCACTATCAATTCTTCCGATTGGAACAGCAGAAGCGGGATGACCAGGCGCGTCATGTGATCAAAGTCCGCTACAGTGATGGTGAAACGTTTGAAAAAGAAATTTAACTACAAGGTTAGTGTTTAGGAAAAATGACTGGAAGTATAAAGGGGACAACTGAAGAAGAACTAGCAGATGTGTATTATGTTGTATCATTGGCAAATGCTTATGATATTCATTCTTGAGAAAGTGAATAAAATTAAAAAATAATAGTTCTGTTATGTTTGGTCGTATTTTTAAGTTCATGTGGGGAACCGAATAAAGATCCAAAGATAACTTACACCCTTGGAAATACTTCATCATTAACGGAATCGGAGCATCAATTAAACGGGGACTTTAAGATATCAATGGATAAAAGTAATTATACACTCAGTGATTCCATTACATATACAATTACCAATAATACAGATATAGAATATTATGTTATTAGTAATGAAATAACCCTTGAAAAAAAAGTTAATAACACATGGAAAAAAGTAATTTTTAATATTATTCCAATAGAAGATGGGCAAGAAATCGATAAAGTAACTAAGGAAAATCCATTTTATTCTGAAACTAGACCATTAGACGAATGGTTAACAGTAGGAACATTTAGAATAGTGCGTATCATTTCAAAGGACCGTGATATTAATACCGAAGATATTATATTACTCAGCTCTGAGTTCACGATAAAGTAATTTTCATTAGATTTAGGCTGCTTGAAGAAGGCCAGTCACAAGGAGAATTTCTATGAAGAAAAATATAATTATTATCATCTTAAGCAGTTTATTAATTTTGTTATCTGTTTATATGCTTGTAAGTAAAAAGGTTGAGCATGAAGAAATATTAATAGAAGATGCTCCGTCGTCAATTCAAGATACTATCCGAGAAGATGATAACAAATTAAGGTTTAGTATATTTCATGATGAAACTAATACATACATCTACTATAAAAGCGATCATTTTCCAAATGAATATATCACAACCTACTTAGATTTAGAGATTAAAGGTGGCAAGTACATTGTTACCGCAAGTGTTAGAAACGCAACAAACGATGGTTTTGTTAGTTACGAAAAGCTAATTAAAGTTGGGAAGCTAGTTGATAAAGATATAGTATTGGTAGAAGACGTAGATAAGACAAAGATATATTAAAAATTGATTATCGCTAATCAATTAAATATTAACTTCTAATCGCGTTCAAGTATGAAGATCCATGGCAACCTCTCAACAAAGAGGCCGGCGAATTCCAATAACAATATATTAGGTCGCACATTCTAGTGGGGGAGATCCCACCAGGGTAAGGACTAGCCATCCGCTCTGTATCAAGTCTTGGAGGCATGGCGGCAACGTCATGCTTTAAGCGCAGACAGAAAGTCAGCGAGGTTTTGATCCTATTACCTTATAAAAGGTTCATAGTATTTTCCTCAACTGATGCTAATCAATAAAAAGAGTATCGACACAAAGAGTATCGACGTTATCGGCAAGGATTTTAACTAGTTTACATAATATATATTATCGGACGCGACATCAAATTAGAAAATTATGCATTACCCTAATTTTTGAGCAATCAAGAAATGTTATTTAGGGACCAAAAAAAGTGACCACTGATTTATTCGTGGACACTTGTTATTTTCTTAACATCCTTTTCAAATCGTTGGAGTAAGTCGTGGCGATACTCCTTAGATCCAGGATTGTTTTTGACATAGCGCCAAAGGAGAGCAGCAACCTTCATTTTGTTCTTCATGTTCTTGCTTCTCGGGTCTTGATTAAATTCACGCACAAAATTGTTCCACTGATACGTTTTCTCTTCCGCTGAATCTATCGCTTTTTTTGTTTTTTTTCTAAGTTTGCTCTCTTCGTATACTTTTATTAAGTCCGCCACCGTCATTTCAAGATCCCCACGTTTTTCAGCGTCTCTTAGTGCTGCCGCCATATCCTTCGTAAAGGAAAATTTCGAAACATGATAGTACTCCATAAAAAATTCTCTCGCTTGATCATTAAATTTAAATCCCTCAGGAATCAGTCGGGTATGTAAAGTGATTTCATGATTATGGGCGCTTTTTCTTACATTTGAATGTTTTTTGCGCTTATCAATGACGACTTCCCCAGATAAATATTGTCTTATTTTCTCTTGTAGTTCAGCCTTTGTTCCGTGTGAAGAGAGACTATGTTTCATACAGATTTGCTTCAGTTCCTCTTTGTACCAATAATGTTGATCAAACTCTTCAACAGACATTCCTGGGCTAAACTCTTTTCGATTAATCATGTTATATATGCCTCCTAATATTTATCAGTGTTGACATATATTATTATATCATGAGTGTAAAGTCAGGACTTTGGATACATATGGAGAAAGTTGGTGCTTCGGTAGCATATCCGACGACCAAATTAGAATTGGAAATCTCCATCTTTCATTAGTAGGACTTCAGTTCCACCTTCTTTAATACCCACTACTTTCATATCATCGGTACCAAAGGCCACATTGACTAACAGGAGGGAAGTATTAAGTCCTGCTTCCTTCAACTCTTTCACCGATAGGTTGCTGCCATTTTGAAGGTTGGAAGGGGAGGCGTTTCCGATTCCAATATGGCAGGCCGTATTTTCATCAAACAAGGTGTTGTAAAAGAGAGTATCCGCCTGAGAAAGAGGAGAATTGTTAGAGACCAAAGCAATTTCACCTAAATAATGTGAACCTTCCTCTGTTTCGATGAGACTTTGTAACGCTTCTTGCCCAGTGGCGGCATAATAGGCAGTAATCCGTCCATCTTTAAAGGTTAGGTAAAAATCATCGATGACACTTCCCCCATAGATAAGCGGTTTAGTGGCTACTAGTTTGCCATTTACCTCATTTTTATGAGGAGCAGAAAATATTTCCTCCGTGGGAATGTTCGGAAAGAACGGTATTCCCTTTTTATCTATAACACCCCCTCCGATAAAGAGGTGGTTTTTAGGCATGCCGACTAATAAATCAGTTCCTCGGCTATTTGTAAAATGCAGGGCTTCAAACTGGCTGTCGTTTAGAAACTTTTTTCGGGACTCGAAGGCTCTGTCATGATTTTCCCAGTCTTTTATAGGATTTTTTCCGTCTGCCCGAGCTCCACGTAAGATTAATTGCCATAACGATTGCAGGGCTTCTTCTTTACTTAAGTGAGGAAATACTTTAGTTGCCCATGTGAAGGACGGAACAGCTAGAAGACACCAGCGTACCTCGTGGGATCTAATCTTTGCGTAATAATCCTTCAATTTGGTGCGAGAGGCCTTTTGGAAGCGGCTCATCCGTTCTGTGGAAACATCCTTAAAGGCATCTAAGTTTTCAGAAATAATATGGATGTAAGCAGCACCCGCATCGTCCCACTCCTTAAAGCGAGCGTACTGCCAGTTGGGAAAGTGATCGATGGCATCATCTGCTGCATTTAAATAAAATTCTTTGGTAGACTGTTCATCTGTCCAATCCATAACTACATTTGAAGCCCCCACCTCATAGGCTGCTGTTTGGATTAGACGTGCAAACGTTGCATTTTTTATGTCACTATGAATAATCACTAATTGATTCTTTTGCACATTTACACCAGCTCGTACTGCAAGCTCTGCATACTTTATCAACTGTTCTTCGCTAACAAGCTCATATATCCCTTTAATCATCACACACTAGCTCCTAACTTTTTTTATTCCTTTATAAACAGAAAAACTTCAATTAACTAAGCTAATTTCATTAATGGAGTTATAATAAAAGTACAAGAATAACATACACACATTGATAATCGAGTTCAAGAAAAATTAGGCTATCACTTTTCCATAAAGTTTTGGAAAGAGACAGCCTAATTTTTTAATTGTTTTATTATGATTTTTTTCATTTTTATATGATTTGTAGACATGCTGATTACCTCTTTAATGCGGATAATCTCCAAGGTATAATTCTCTATATGACCGAATACGGGAATTTCTAAATCGTTTGTGTAATCTCTACTTATCACTTGATACCCCATATCCTTCCACATTTCTATAGACTCTTTCAATATTTTGGGCAGATTGCACTTCATAATCGATGCTGGCTCTACCCCATAAACAGCTATTCGTTATCCGTTAATGATATGGGGACGCTTATAGAATCAGTACCGACAATCTTTGTGCCGTTTTTTTCATCGGAACCCACCGAAACCGAAATATTAAATGTCTCAGACGGGTTGATGACATTTTGATCAGGAACGATATCAATGACAAGCGTTCCTGTTCCTCCTCCCGTATCTCTTCCAACTTCTATAAAAGCGTTCCTTTCATGTTCCTCAGTAGTCCATGTCGATACATAGTCCCTAGGTTTTGATTGCGTTTCGTTTGCTGTAAAGCTACTTTTAATATTGGAAATATACCATTTGTCAGGGACATAGAAAGCAACACCACCCCAGTCATTTGGGTCGATCTCAATCGAAGCAACAATCTGTACATGCTCAGGTATTCCTTCTTCTCCCCTAATAAATACCGTTCCTTTTACTGATGTATTCAAATCTGTAGAATCGGTATTGACGCTAAAATCTCTAATTTGATCGACCTTTTCGTTGACTGCCGTATCATGAACAAGGTTTTCTTTAATTGATATGAGCAGAAAAAGAATAGTCGACACAGTGATTATCAATACAATAAGCAAAATGTATCTCGCTTTAATACATATCCGACCTTCTTTTCTTTATATTTATATCATCGAAATATACTCCTATAAAAGCAGAGCTGACTACCTATAGTTACTACCTAAATAGCTTGGTAGGAGCCCTTCTCTATCTGTCATTTCTTCTTTTTTTCTAAGGGCTTGTTAATCTCTAGCTGGTTTTATTTAGTAATATTCAACAAATTGTTCTTCTGATATGACCTCTAATCCGTTTCTTTTAAGTAATGCGGAGGTCACGCCATTTCCAGCGATTTTCTTCCCCTGAAATTCTCCATTATAGATCATTGTACTTCCGCAGGATGGGCTATTTTCCTTGAGAACGACTATTGTTGCGTTAATGTCTTTGGCTTTTTCTAATGTGGCATAAGCGCCTTTGATGTAAAGTTCGGTTACATCATTACCTGATCTTTCAACAACTTTAGCTCTTCCATCTAATACGTCATATCCGTCTCCACCTACGATTTCAGCTGGTTCTCTTGGAACTGAAAATCCCCCGAGTAACTCGGGGCATATCGTCGTCATTTTATTCTCATCTACTCGTTTACTAATCTTTTCATTTAGACTATGCGTACCATTATACCGTACCTCTTGTCCGGCTAAACAAGAACTCACCAATATCATCTGATACCACCTCAACTCGTTTAATTTCCCAATATTAGATCGGTCATCTTCATCTGAGGTTTGTCTGGTGTAAAGGTCATGACCTTTACACCGTGTTCATGTCTTAAAAATCATCTTTATGCATCATTTGACTACCATTTTACCAAAATTAAAATCGTAATCCTCTTGTCTATAATAGCTTCGTATGATGCTCTACAGCGATGTCCATGGGTTCAGACGCATACGCTCTATTTGTTTCATCAGAGGAACACCCCATTAACGCAAGGGTTAAGCATAATAATATTAAGCCCATTAAAGCCACTCGCTTATTAAAAATAATGACCACCCTCTCATGTTTAGTTAATCTACACCATAAACCTGTATCCCGCACCCCACACGGTGCTAATATACTGGGGCTTGGATGGGTTCTCCTCAATTTTCTCCCTGATTCGGGCAATATGTACGGTTACTGTTGAGGCATCGCCAAGTGCATCCATCCCCCAGATTCGATCAAAAAGCTCTTCCTTATTAAAAACCCGATTAGCATTTTCGAACAGAAACAGAAGCAGGTCGAATTCCTTATGCGCCAACGATACTTCCTCCCCATTCACAAATACCCTTCTGGAATCCTTATGAATCTCTAAACCCCTGACCTGTATCATGCTGCCTTGATCCACTCCGCCAAACCGTTCCTTCATCCGATCAAACTTATTGAGGTGTGCCTTTACCCGCGCAACCAGTTCAGCTGCACTGAACGGTTTTGTGATGTAGTCATCGGCACCGAGACCCAGGCCGTTCACTTTATATATTTCTTCCGTCCTGGCCGACACGAGGAGCACGGGAATGTCTTCCTTCTCACGGATTGTTTTCAATACATCAAAGCCGTCCATCTCCGGTAGCATAATGTCCAGGATGATGAGATCAAACGATGCTTCCTGAAGCGCTTGTAAGCTATCAGGGCCATTGTTTACTATTTTGACGGAAAAACCGCTGAGCTCCAGATAATCCTTTTGCAGTTTGGCTATACTTTGATCGTCCTCAACAATCAGTATGTTTCTCATCCCTTAACCCCCACAAGCACTAATACTTTTTTAGAGATATCATGATACGGGTGCCTTCTTCTACGGCACTTTGAACCCATATTTTACCTTCATGCCCCTCTACAATTTGCTTCGCAATCGCCAGTCCAAGACCGCTGCCGTTTGCACTCTTTCTTGACGGATCAACACGATAAAACTTCTCAAAAATATGCGGGAGGTCATCCTCAGGTATGCCTTTGCCATTATCCCTAATTTCAATGATGGCGGAATTCCGGGTTTCTCTTAAGAGGATATCGACCTGTCCCTCCGTCTTTTCCATGTACTTCTTCGCATTATCTAGAATGTTTTGAATGACCCTTTTAAACCTTTCACGATCAATGAAAACAAAGACCTTATTCTTTAACTCACGGGTCAGTGCAAGTTTGATATGAGCCTGTTCATATTCATAGCGATGGTCATAAACACAATCCTCGAAGTACCCTTCCAGATCTGTTTTTTCCAGATGATAAGGGATTTGGTTTAAATCCAGCTTGGAGTACAATAGGAGATCGTCGATCATACTGTTGACCATAACCGCCTTTGACGATGCCGTTTCCAGGTATTCCTCCATTTTCTCAGGTGTTGTGGCTACACCATCGGTAATCCCTTTGATATAACCAATAATGGACGTCACTGGGGTCTTTAAGTCGTGCGAGATACTAGAGACCAAAAACTTTCTGTTCTCATCGTATTTCTGTTGTAAGTAAACGGACTCTTTTAATTTTATCCTCATGAGCTCGAGCGTCCGGCTCAGTTCCCTGACCTCACCTTCACCATCTTCTGCGATCCCCCAGTTTAGATCGCCTTCACTGATTCTAATGGCGGCATCCTTTAGTCTGGAAACTGGCGTGATGATGCCTTTTGAGAACCGGTAGGAAACCCAAAAATTCATGATCAGAAAAGTCAGGATAAAAATACCAACTGTAAAAATACCAAGTACGAGGTAGAAGCCTGTATTGAACTTGATAGGCGCTAGCATTAACAAGGTCCCCGTCTCTCCAGAACGGAGAGGATAGTCCGCTCTCGTATACATAAAGGTGTCGCCATTTATATCTAACGTTTCAAAGTCAGACGTATTGTCAGATAGCATTAAACTTCTTTCAATGTCTATGTCATTTAACGTTTTTGTCGCGAATAATACGTCTCTATTTTTTAAAATAATGGCATGTGCCCCTAAAGCTCTAACACGGCTGGACAGCTCCTCCTGATACTGTGTAACAAGCAGTTGTTCGAACTCTAATGTCAGCACTTCTCTCTTAATCTCACTCAGTCCCGACCTGACTTCAAACATCTTTTTCATTTCGTTGGTCACCATTTCAGTGCTAAACAATGTCGTATAAGCGGCAACAAATATAAGCACAGCTAACACGGTAATCGCAACCGAAACCAGTACTGTCAGCACGTTCATGGCAAAAAATCGTTTGGCTAATTGCATAAGTATGACCTTTCTATTCTATAAGTACCCTCTATATATCTCATGTCTTATAAATCCCAAATCTCTTATAAATTTCGTATAAATCTCTTGTATACTTCTTACATATCTCTTTAAAGTTCTCTTCGGTCGAACAAATAATAACCTGCGGTAAATAGCATTATACCATACCCTAACATTATGAGAAGCTGGCGAAGAATTTTAAACTCGTTCACGTTTTCAGAAATCCATAGCATATACCAATCAAACTTGGAGGTGATGAGAAAGCTAGAAAAATTGGTAAACAAAATGTCCAGTACGTTAAACCCGATAAAGAGAAGAACGGCTAGAAAGAATACAGCAATACCTCCTCGAAGGATATTGGAAAGCAAGACCACAAGGAGCGTAAAAACAAAAACAGGTAAAAATGTGGCCAAATAGGCCATGATGACCTTTATGACCCCCATCAAGCTAAAGGATGAAGGATTAAAGAGCAGTCCGGCTAGCAAGGCTAGAATCATGACAAACATCAGATTTGCCATGATGAACAAGGCAATGTTGAGTATTTTAGCGCTAAATACACCGAATCTTGAAACCGGCCGGGTAAGCGTTATTTTCATCGTATTAGATGAAAACTCGCCGTTAAACATATCGATGGCCACAAAAGTGGCAAAAAGAGGAAGTAACGTATAAGCGAATACCGCGAGCACCACGAGAGGAAATTCTGTGCTCCCTACAACTCTCAATCCGAAGCCATGCTTGATTGCAGATACGGCAATTTGGCCGATGATAACAGCAAGAATAGATAAAATAGCGGCCGCCATCAGCTTCTTCTTTTTGAACAACTTAACAGTTTCATTGATAAATGCGGCTTTAAACCCTACCATTTCGATCGACCTCGCTCACATAATAGTTTTCCAGAGAAGCATAATTTTCAAGAATGTGCTGCGTCTTATCCACATTGACCAGCCTTCCACCATATATGACGCCGACTTTCGTACATGTCAATTCAACGTCATGAATTAAATGACTAGAGATGAAAAATGTTGTACCCTCTTCTTCGGCCAGTCGTTTGATCAGCTTGCGCATATCTAACATGCCCTCGACATCCAGTCCATTGAGAGGCTCATCTAATATTAACAGTTTGGGCTTAGAAAGCATTGCTGCCGCTAATCCAAGTCTTTGTTTCATCCCCAGCGAAAATCTTCTGGACTTCTCATTTTTATATCTTGATAAACCGGTCATTTCCAGACATTCGTTGACCCTCTGCTCGTCAACGTGAGGATAATACCTGGCAAACATCTTGAGATTGTCATACGCCGTTAAATAAGGATAGGACTCCGCTGTCTCGATCATACAGCCGACGTGTTCCATCGCTTCTACATAGTGCTCTAAAATGCTATAGCCATAAATCTTCACGTCACCAAGGTCCGGTTTCATGAGGCCCGTCATGATTTTCATCGCCGTTGTCTTTCCTGCACCGTTTGGACCTAGAAAACCGAATATATCTCCTTGGTCGACTTCTAAATTCAAATCGCTAATCCCTCTGCCGTTGTCATACATTTTGGTCAGACTTGTGATTTCTATCGCTTTATTTGACAATGATAACATCCTCCATTACATGAACTGTCCCTCAAGTGAAAGGTTCACTTGAGGGGCACAAAGCTTTCTCTATTTGCACTTCAATATTTACTCTTCAAACACTCGATTAAATTGTCCGTTGAAATATTCGTGATTCATGCCAGAATGGTACGAGTTCTCACCTGTGACCTCAATACCTAGATCGAGGTAAACCTGACCTTTGTCACTTGGGTGAAGTGATCCTTGTTCCTCTTCTCCATTAGCATTTTGATAAGTAAAGAATGACATATGTTCGGACTCTTGAACATATTCAAATGTAAAGTCGTACGGTGTTTGAGGATAGTCGGATTCGTATTCAGGCTTCACCGTTTCGTAATACTTCCCAGTCACGGTTTTGTCTTCCACACTCGTGATTTCAAGTGTTCTCTCTCCGATTTTTACGAACGCGCCATCTTTTTCAATTACGATATCGTTTTTGTATGTCCCCACGTGTTTACTATTAAAGCCAAAGGAATCGTGGCTCACTCTCTCAACATCTTCACTTGTGAGGTCAGGCGCTGTAAATGTGGTGTTTCCAATGTCAGAAAGCTTGAAGACCACATCTAGTGATAACTCATGCTGTGCACCACTATCGTCTTGACCGGAGAGGACCACTTGACCTGTCAAGTTTTCCAACAGCCCCGCTTCGTTTTCAATAGCTGTACCCGTTACATTTTTGACAAAAATATCACTCGTGATTTCCGGGAGATTCCTATTTCTCTCCATATGTCTCTGATCGTTAATCATTTGCTTAACCCCGAATGAAGAGACAGCATTGATGAGGGCAGGTACTTGCGCCTCAGACAGGTGACCTGAATACGCTCGTCCGCCGTCAGGTGTGTCTTCAAATTGAACATAATCTTTCAGATTGCCCACCACAGCATCAGCGATCTTCTCCATCTCCGCTGCGCCATCCTCGTTAAAAGGGTTTGTAAAGATATTTTTTCGGTTTCCTCTATCAAAATCATCATCGTATTCTGTCACATAATATCTGTCGTCTGTATTGTTCTTCCAAACTGACATCTCCTGATCATAATATCTGTAGTGGCGTGTTGTCTCACCATTTGAGTATTGGGTGACTGATGTTTCTTCAGACGCTTGATTTTCGTTATCAATTTTATGATAAATAGAGCTCTCAAACAGTGTTTGATCATTATCTTTTAACGTCACCAGCATCTCGATCGTATAGTTGTCTAGGTCCTCCTCCATTTGAGCAGCTGTGCCTTTTACGGTATGCTTTAACCGATCATATCCGGTACCCAGCGCCATATCGGCAAAAGCTGTGGACACGAACATACAGGCGCCAACCGTAAATGAAAGGACGGTCAGCGTTGATTTTTTAAATTTCATTTTTTCATCTCCTTTTAATTTATATTCGGAAACGTTTCCTTGCTTTTTATTATAATGGCGACCTATTGAATCTATCTAAATAAACTATTAACAAATTATAAACTCGAGTGAATAAGGCCACCATTAAAAAATGTGTACAATGGTCTAAAATAACACCATCATACACATATTAACATTCATTCTATTTAAAGGCATTATTTATCTTTTGAATCAATGACGTCACGTCATTAAGACCCTGCTCTAAAAAAATAAGTCCAATAGGCGACTCCAAAATCCTTTCTCTTCCTGTTCGGGTTCTTCTATTCTTTCTTCATCTTCCTTCTTAATGGTTTCTGTTTTCATTACAAACTGTACGTTGTTGATCTTTTCATTTTTAGGAGAGACAAAAGAGATAGGGTCAAAATCCGATTTATCATAATCGGTGGTCATGCTGTTAATTTCCTCTTGTATTTGCTCTGGTAAACGTGCTGTTGAATGCGTTAATGTTTCCGTACCGTTTTGAAGCGCTCCTACTCCCTCTTCTAGCTCGTTCGTTCCTTCAGACAACGCGTCGATGCCATCATGTAGGTCTTGGTATTCACTTGCGAGCTGGTCTACACCTTCTGTATAGTGTAATAGGCCGTCGTGAAACTCTCCATAATCGGAGGTCAATTGAGCCAATCCTTCCTGTAATTCCTTGAGTGCATTCATATCATCCGTCCCTTTAAGAGATGATGAAAGATCGTTTGCCGTTGAATGTAGCGCGTGTGCCATTTCCTGAATAGAATCATTCATGGCCTTCAATGTTGTATTCACTGACTCAAAACCTTCTTGTACTTCGGCGTAGGTTTTCTTAACTTTAAGTGCAGCCGAATACGTTTCGATCAACTGATTGAGCACATCTTGATCTGCGCCACTCGTATATAAACGTTGTATTTCTTCTTCCGTTATATCGTACTCAGGGATGTCCCCCATGGCACCGTCCAATGTGTTGTAAGCCATGTCGTAGTTCTCTCTTAGCGTCGATAGCCCATCCGCTGTTTCATGTAAGCCATCCGCTAATTGAGTGAGCCCATCGGGAAGGCTTTGCAGTTCACTGAGATCCACTTCTTCCGTGTCGTTTTGAAGACGATCATTGATTGTGCCAAGAGCTTCGTTAATGGCCGAAGAAGCATTAACGAGTTCAGAAGACGCTTCGCTGATGTCCATCATGCCTTGTTGGTACTCTGCTGAGCCCTGACGCAGGTCTTTTGCACCGTTATTTAAATCCGTCACACCCGTTCTTAATGCCGTGACTCCCTCATGAATGTCGTTAATCGCATCTGAAAGTGTACGGATGTCTTCTGTTAACCCATTGGCATCAACCTCTAGGGCCATGTTGGATGGAACCGCGGATATTTCGATACTTTCCATTTCAAAGTCCACCACGTCTGCTTCGAACTGTATATGCCCCTCTTCTTCAGGCATCACAGTAAAGGTGAGAATCTTATCCTTGCCTGCGTTGGCCATCATGGCGTCGGGGGTCTGAATATGGCTATAGATAGAAGGAGAAAGCGGAATAGAGACTTGTAGTAGATAGTTTTCGTAGAACGTTCGATCTACATTTTCGTTCGCCGATGTGGTCATGTTCATCTGTAAATGCCCGTCTTTACCGACAAGTTCTTCTGGTGTCATCTCCTCCCCGTTCAGCCGATAAGAGATGGTAAAGTCCCATGGTAATTCACGGCCATCCTTCATGTTACCTTGATAATAAAACTGACCTTCTGGCGCCTCAATCTGGACCCTATTATGCTCTTGGTGTATGTCAGATAAGTCCGTTAAGTTCCTTACGCTTGAGTACGAGCCGTAATCGTTAATCGTGCCTGGTTTACTTACATCCAACGTGTTCACCACATAGATGTCGGATCGTTCTCCTGTAGGGTCTAGTGTGGCGTATACCACCTCATCCTTGGAGGCAAGTTCGCCCTCCACTTTTTCCGCTTCAGATGTTTTATCCGCATCAACGTTAGGTGCCGCTTCAACTAGAAATGAAGGGATGATCAGCATCATAACCAGTACAACGAGTACATAACGTTTTTGTCTCATCGTCATTCCCCCTCATAAAAATTTGCTCGATACGTCGTTCGACTGATCCATCTATCCGTCATGAGCAGTAGCGCTGGTAAGAAGCAGACGACCACAACAAAGGCCAGCAACGCCCCTCTTCCCAGCAGCAGACCAATGGAAGAAACGATAGGATTGGAAGACGTCAGCCACAATATATACCCTACACTGGATAAAATGGAGGCTGATACGGAAATCGAGAACGTTTTCTCATCCAATGTCTTCTTAATCGCACGTAATGACGGCATCTTTCTACGATTCTCTTTATACGCGTCTGAAAGTAGAATGGCGTAGTCCACCGTAGCGGCCAGTTGGACCGTGCTAATGATCAGGTACCCGACAAAAACTAAGGAAGTAGCGGTGAAATACGGAATCGATAGATTGATCCATACAGCAGACTGAATTGTGATCAACAATATAAGTGGTATAGACACGGACCTAAAGGTGATGATAAGAACGATGGCTATGGTCACAACCGTTAGGATATTGACAACCGTGTTGTCTCTCATCACCGTGTTTTTGATGTCATATAGTGTGACACTTTCCCCTAGCGTGAGGGCCTCGTCTCCATAATAGTGGGCTGCTGTCTGCTGTACCGTTTCCACTACGCCAAAGGGAACATCACCCTCCTTACCAGTATCCGTATTGATAATCATGCGGCTATAATGCTCTGAAAAGAACTCACTCGTCATTGACTCATCGAGATATTCGGATGGGATCACAGACCCTACCGTATTCACATAAGCCATGACGCTTGTGACATGCTCTATTTCCTCTAAATCTTGTGCTAGTTTTGCCTCTTTGGCGACATCCCCTTTAGGGACGAGGACCACAATCGGGGTGAATGCCCCAAACGACGCTTCTATCTCTAGTAAATCGCTGCCCGCTCGTGTCGTTTCCGGCTGCTCCCCAAGACCATACGTAAACGCCGTTTGACTTTGGGCTAAGAAGCTCGGGATCAGAAGCGCAAAGACAACGATGACACTCAGCACCCGCATTTTTAGCACACGACCTCCGATGCCTTTGAAGCTAGGAACGAAGCTTTTGTGCTGAGTTTTATCAATCCATTTATAAAAGCATAACGTTAAAGCGGGTAAAAAGAGGATGACGGTCACGTAACTGAGGAAAATCCCTTTCACTAAGTTGAATCCAAGATCTGATCCGATTTCAAAATTCATAAATGTAAGGGCCGTAAATCCAAAAAACGTCGTCGCTGCACTCGCTGTAATCGTAGGGAAAGATTTTTTCACCGCTAGCTGCATCGCCTCTTCGACATGGTACTTCTTCTTCCTATAATCTGAAAAACTGTGCAGGAGAAAAATAGCATAATCTAGCGATACGGCGAGCTGTAATATTGGAGCGACCGATTGTGTAACGAAAGAAACCTCGCCGATGAACACGTTCGTTCCTAAGTTGATCACCACTGAAACGCCAATTGCAACCAAGAAAAACACGGGCTCTGCCCAGGAGGTGGTGGATAGGACCAATATAAGGATAATAATGGGTATGAGAAGTGACGCGGCGTAAAGGGTTTCCGTTCCCGCCATCTTTTGTGAAGTGGCCGTATCTAACGCCTCACCAGCGATAGCCCCTTTATCACCCACGAGCTCATATATGGCATCCGTAGCGGCGACTTCTTCACCATCGCGTACACTCAATGAAAATAACGCCTTGTTATCCTTGTAGTAGTCTTCTATTAACTCAGGCTCTATCATTTCAAGCGGTGTTTTCAAATCGACGAGGTCATCTAACCAGACAACATCGGACACCCCGTCAATCGCGACTAGTTGGCTTTTATAGTTTAGGGCTTCCTGAACCGTGACGTCATGTATCATGACTCTCGTATTTGGAACAGCCGTTGTAAATTCCTGATCCATGATGTCAATCGCTTGTGTCGATTGGGCATCATCGGGTAAGTAATCGACCATACGATAATTGACGGATACAAATAATTGCGCCACAGATGAGATGATCGCAATCAGTATAAAAGAAAAGACAATCCATTTTTTATATTTGGTCATTCTTGCTACTATGCCAATCATAACTCACCCCTTCTTGCAATGGCACGTTTTACACTTTACCATTATAAATACACAGTGTTGCTTATTCAACAAACAGTTTATTTACATACGTACAGTTGACAACACTAGGGGCCATTATGTTGGATTACGATAAAAAATAATAGTAAAGGGTGATAGGATTGAACGCTAAGTTAGACAGGAGAAAAAAATATACCCGCATGGTTCTAAAGGACAGTCTGATGTCATTATTAAAGGAAAAGCAAATTTCCTCGGTGACCGTAAAAGAACTATGTGAACGAGCCGATATCAATCGCTCAACGTTTTATTCCCATTACTCAGATCCGTATGATCTCCTATACAGTATTGAAGAAGAAATGATTGAGGATATAAACGAGACATTTAGTCAGTACAATTACACGAAGGAAGAAGAAGCCTTACAAATGACTGAAGTCATGCTAGAGTATATCGTGGCAAACAGCGAGAAATGTCAAATTCTTTTGAGTGAGCATGGGGATATAGCGTTCCAAAAGAGGATTATGAAGATCGCTCAGCAATTCTTGATGAAAAACTGGCTGGATGTCATCAGTTTCGATAAGGAAGATCAGGCGCTCTCAGAATATATCAGTATGTTTGTGGTTAGTGGTAGTATTCACGTGGTCAGAAACTGGTTGAATAATGGCATGGACCAGTCGCCAAAGGAAATGGCTAAAATCATCACGGACCTGACCAATAACGGGCTTTCCTCATTACGCTGATACGAATTAATGTTCTTTGTTCCATTGCATTGTACTAAAAAAAGACTGTAGATGAAGTCCGCTTCAGTGCTTCGTCTACAGTCTGATAAATGTGACATGATTGTTTTCTAATGGTTTATTTGAATGTTCATAATAGATTTTGAGCTAAACGAATCATATCCCTGCATTGTATCCCGTTCTCGTAGATGTCTTCTTGGTAATGGCTAGTAAAAAAGTCTCTATCAATACCAGTTATTCTAAACCCACATTTCTGATATAAAGCAAGCTGACCTATGCTTGAGTTTCCTGTCCCAATCTCAATTGTCTGGTACCCGTTTCTTTTCGCTGTCTGAATAGCATCCTTTATTAAAAGCCTTCCTATACCCCTACCATGCTTTTCTTCTACGACTGCAATGTTCACTAGCTCCACCGTTTCAGGCCTCGTTGGAAGTAGAACATAAATGCCAATCGTTTCATTGTTCATTTCTGCAATGTAACAATCCCCTCGCTCTAAGTACGCTTCCACTATACGTGGAGAAGGATCAGCTAATAGCAGCAATGCCATTGGTGGTTTTTCATCCTTATGTCGTAACCGGATATTCATGATCATCGTCTCCTATATGAAAGGCATTGAGTCATCCTCTATTTCATACACGTTTATGTATTGTTCGTAGGTGTTCCCTGATGAAAGGTCATTTGCCACTGATTATGCTTTAGTTGCCATATAGAACTTCTTAACGAGATTTTCATATCGTGG
The DNA here is from genome assembly GCF_016745835.1 of Caldalkalibacillus salinus. Lineage (NCBI taxonomy): Bacteria > Bacillati > Bacillota > Bacilli > Caryophanales > Bacillaceae > Caldalkalibacillus > Caldalkalibacillus salinus. The sequence continues at coordinate 21,771 of NZ_JAERVL010000017.1, forward strand.
TGTCTCGTAGTCTGATAGGTTACTAGTGCTATATCTGGTGCCAATAGCTTCATATCAAAATCTGATACAGTATATGCTATCTTAAGGGTGGTTTCCTTGTGTGCGGCTACTAGTTGATCATGTTTACGATACACTTGACCTGACGAACCGATCTCATAAAAGTCCTCGGCGAGCAACGTGTCTAGATCTTTAGGGTCATACTTCATTAAGCGCTTTTCAAGTTCAAATATATACGCTCGTAACGATGAAAGTGCCATGCGTCACATCACTTCCTTTGTTAGACTATACCCTTATCAACCGCAACATGATCGTTATACTTTTCTATTATTCATCCGTGTTCCGTGACAACAATTTAATGATTTTCTCATTTTGTTCAATTTGTTGCTCAAGTCTAAATCTAATGACCTTCACCTTGTCATTTATCAAATAGATTCCGTAAACCATTACAGCCAAGATGATGACCATATACAAAATAAAAACATCGCTCATTTAGAATGCCACCTTTTCCTAGTCATAATTGAAGATAAGTCCCAAAGTCAAAGAACATGTCATGTAGACCTACATTGAGATCACTCATACTCTAACGCTCGTGTTATATTTTTTCGACGTCCCCTAATTCGGAGTGTGCCATGGGAAACAACCTCTTGTCACAAAATGATGGTTCTCATTTATTCTTCTACTGTCTAATAGTCATATCATAAAGCAGATTAAGTAACAAATACAAGTGATGCCGAATAGGGCAAAGTAGCTGGATGTTATGACCATATAACAACTCTTAGCCAGTTTCAACTCATGCAGTGAATTTTTTCTGCACCTCAAAAAAGAAAACCACCGCTAAGTGAGGCGATGGTTTTCACTACATGTTCCCGATTATTTTGATTCTTTTGACAAATAATCTTCTAGTTGATTGAAGGTGCCTGAAAATCCTGCATGAACCATATCTTGTGATGCTCCAAAGGTTTTAAGTTCCTCTTCGGTTGCTGATGCTGGCGTTATAATCGCTGTAAGGGTTGTTTGACCCTCGTCCTCGGTAAACATCAATGTATTCAGGGTCTCCAAAGGCCAACTTTCGTCAAAAGGGGCACGTACAATCTGACCTTCCTCATCAGAAAAGAAATTGGTGTAAACGATCTTCTCTGGAGCGACCATTTCATTGTATACAAATTTGACCCACATGACATCACCATCAGCAGGTTGCTGGCTGTAATGAAAGACACCGCCTGGGCGGAAATCTGATTGAGAAACATGAAACGCCCAACCTTTTGGCCCCCACCAGTTTTGTAAATGTTCTGCTTCGGTGAATGCTTTAAATACTTGTTCACGTGAAGCATTGAAAGTATGGGTTATTTCAACTCGAGCTAACATGTGATTCCTCCAATAATTTTAGTACATCATTATTTTTGTTGTTGTTTCTACATCGAAGTATTTTTGATTTTATATGTTTTGGAGAGCTTATCTATGTATATTTCTATATATGATGCTAAAGTCGTGCTCCCAGTTTACACCATCGTATGATTTCTCCCATGTACTATGAATGGTATTACCAGACTCCTTGATTTCACCAAAAAAACGTTGAGAGAAATCTAACGATGAAAAATCTGATGAATTTCTCCACATTTTCCAGATCCCATCTTCAAGAGACATGTTGTATAGACGAGCTACACCCCGAGAGCCGAAATAATGCTGTAAATAAGTACCATCGTTTAAGTCATAGTCATAAACGAGCATACTACTTGGAAATTCTGGGCGATCCACATTCGTACGTTGAATCATGAATTGACCGCCATCCATCCAGGCAAATGACGTTTGTCCATAAATGGATTGGTAATGCGGGTGGATCAATTCCAATTTCCATTCTCCTTCAAAAGTATCTAGTCGTTTCATAGCTCCGTCACGCATAGATTGTTCCATTGATAACCCCACCCATCCTTTTCAATCGTTTTAAAACCTATCTAGCATCGTGAGTCTTGACTCTATTGGTGTCTTTCAGGTTTGCTATAGACGTCAATCCCTTGCCTGTTTAACAAGGTAACACTATTGATGTTAAAATCGCTTTTATCAAAGAGAGGGCTGAGTTTTCGTTATCCCTCGTATGCTCTTTGTAACTCCGCAAGGTCAAGTTTCTTCATTTTAAATGTTGCTTGGGTCACACGCGCAATTTGTTCGGGTGTGCTATTGCTACTCATTATCTCTTCCATTTTTCTCGGTACAATCTGCCAAGACACGCCATACTGATCTTTGAGCCAGCCGCATTGCTCAGACTCAGGAACAACAGATAGCTTATGCCAATAGTCATCAATCTCTTCTTGTGAGTCGCAGTATACCATAAATGAAATGGCCTCGTTAAAACCGAATTTATGATCTCTCGCGCTGTCCATTGCGGCAAACCATTGATTCTCTAGCATGAAGTCAGAAAACATAATGGTTCCTTCCTTGTCAGGTTCCATGCCTTGAGGGTAGTGAACTTTGAGACCCTGTTTTGAATGCTTAAACACGGACAAATAAAAATGAACGGCTTCTTCGGCTTGGCCACATCGATCACCGACAAACATGAGCGAGGGGACAATCGGAGGTCGCTCTTCACCCTCTGGATCGGAGAGGATTAACTGCCATGACAAACCATACTTATCTTGAATCCAACCATATTTCTCACTAAACGGGTACTTGTCTAGTGGCATTAGCACAGTACCACCCTCGGACAATTTGGTCCAAACCTCACTTAAATGTTGGCTTGCGTTTTCTTCTCGCGACGGATCAAAGTTAACGATAAAAGACGTCGACGGATTGAAAGTAAATAAAGGCCCTGCATTGATGGCCATGAACTTTTGCCCCCTCAACTCAAAAGAAACTACATCGCAGTCTCCTGAAGGTGTGTCGTGGATTGTTGTTTCATTTGTAATTTTTGAGTCCGGGAAAATAGAAGCATAGAATTTTGCTGCTTCATTTGCCTCTTTGTCAAACCATAAATGCGGAACAATGTTTTGATTTGTATTCTGCATCGTTATTCCTCCTAACCTATTTTGTTTATCTTATCATTTTGAATGTATTGCGATTTCTTATAGATTGCTGAAAGTTGCTACTCTCTTTTTCTCTGTCAGTCGATGATTCGTCATCTTCCTCTGCATTTACTCTCTTATAGATGGAAAATAGCCCATTAAAAGTAAAGAAAAGCTGTTTGAACAACTTTTCTTTACTCTTGTAAATATGTATGGATCGTTTATATTAGACTATAAGTTCCTCGTTACCCGAGATCGTCGGAGCGTCCGGCTGCAAGGCGGGACCACTGGGCTGTCGGGCGACCGTCTAGCTGAAACTGACCACCTTTGGAGCCCCAACGCTGCGGCCAGCCCTCGGGCGAATCTTCCCAGAACTCCTGCCTGCCGTAGACAGTCAGGTCCAGCAATCCGTAAGACGGTGACATCAGTTCGTTGCCGCGACCAGTAGTCCAGTAGGTCTCGTAGACCTTGTCACCGTCCCGGATATAACTAACCAAGATGCCGAAGTGTCGCCCTACGATCAACCGGTCCACGGAGTCTTGGGGTACCGAGTACCAGGGAACCGTCCAGCCCATGAAGTCGCGATACTGCGAGCTTTCTTTATACGGTCCCTGACAAAAAGTCGCATAGCTCACGTCCCGTGAGTGTAGGTAGGACAGCTCGTTGATGTGAGTCGTGGAGAAGGTACAGCCCTCGCACTGCTCTGCGGCGGGCTTGCCGGTGTGCCACATGTGATAGTAGACGACTAGCTGGTGACGGCCCTCGAACGTCTCCAGCAGCGTGACTGGACCATCTGGGCCGATCAGCGGAATGGTCGAGTCCACCTCAACCATCGGCAGCCGCCGACGGGCTGCCGCAATTGCATCACCTTCGCGAGTATGCGCCTTCTCTCGAATCCGTAACTCATCCAGTTTGGCCTGCCAGGTGGACCGGTCGACCACTTTAGGCAACGTAGAAGTGTTGTAATTTTGATTCATTTTAATTATCTCCCTTCGCTACTGCTTACACTCCCAAATTTTATCACGTATAAATACAGAGGAATTCTTCTCGATTGCTTAAAAATCCTTTACTGTACTATTATTACCCGTCACCACCCGCTTGCCAACGATGACAACACCTTCGGCTTCTAGTAAACTTTTCTGTCGTTCAACCTTATCTGGATCGTTTAGAGCGATTTCACCCTTGGCATTAATGACACGGTGCCACGGTAAGAGGTACTTCGCACTTGATGAATGAAGGATTCTTGCCACTTGTCTTGCTGCACGCGGATGACCCGCTAGCCTGGCAACTTGACCATAGGTCATGGTATGACCTTTGGGAATGTGTTTAATAATATCAATGACGGCCACTGTAAAAGGTTGCACGGCTAAAGCTCCTCTCGCTAAGTGTGCTTGGTTCATTGCTTGGTTCATTCTTCTGTACGAAATGTAATGTTATTGAAGAAATATGTAAAACAAATAGAGAAAACCCAAGCGACGATTGCGACGATCAGCGCTTGGGTTTATTTTATCTCGTATTCACTGAGCTGTACACAGACGTTAATGATTAATACACGATAATCATGGATACGATTGACATCATTCATAACTCAAGAGATGTTTCAAGTTCGTCATATAGGTGTCTTCCGCTGTAGAAGTCGATCTCTGCCTTTCTGTCTTATGGTTCTAAGGTTGTGACATACGTACCGGCGATCATATCGTGGATGGCCCGTTTATCTTCTCTTAGTCCCACCATAAAGGCGCTAATGACTAAGGCAATACCTAGGGTCACTACATACACGATATGACCGACCAAGACTCTCAGTAACATGGTGCCAATACTGACGGGGCTTCCGTCTTTCCTGACAATGCGTACACCAAGAATTCTCTTGCCTACGGTATACCCGTACCATACGAGCGGTATCACAATCGTGTAAATGAGATACATAATATTAGAGAGTGCTTCTGCCACCTGTTCATTTGTCATTATAAGTCCGGCTAGCATAGCAATAGGCAGTGATACGATAATGGCATCTAGTATTTGGGCGGCAAGCCTTCTCCAAAAACCTCCGGGATAGTTTATGTTTTCCATCAATCTATACTCCTCTCCTTGCTTTTACGGGTTTTGTACCCACATAAGAGTATAGAGGAATGAGCTTAATGTGACAAGAATTTGAGCATTCAAATTAAATTTGTTGTTTCACCGGATGGCTATCCGTTGCTGACCGACGCCTGAACATAGACTGAACCCTTTTAAGGATGTCTTCATACACCATATAGATAGCTGGTATAAGCAATAGTGTGATAAGCGTACTGACCAACAGACCAAAGATCATGACAACGGCTAATGGCGATTGGAAGTGACTAGCGCCGCCCGTTGAAATCGCCATCGGTAACATCCCAGCGGCGGTCGTTAATGCCGTCATCATAATGGGGCGTAAGCGATCTCGTCCCGCTTCAACTAGTGCTTCTTCACTCTTGAGCCCTTGTAACTTCAGTTGTTTTGTTCGGTCAATAAGTAAGATGGCATTATTTAAGACGATGCCGATTAAAATAACCACGCCGACAGCAGACATCGCGTTTAATTCCTTTTGTGTCACAAACAATCCGAACAAGGCACCGACAAACGTGAGTGGCACGATTGACATCACGATAAAAGGATGGGCCAAATGATTAAACTGCACGGCCATAACACAATAAACGAGGAGCAAGGCCACAATCACAATAAACAGTATCTCAGTAAAGGTCTCTTCTTGATCTGCTAACTGGCCTAGCGTTGAGACAGTATAGTTCTCAGGTATCTCAAGCGATGCGATGACATCCTGAACATCCCGTTGAGCTTGACCTAGATCTTGGCTCGTGTCATCCGCTGAAATTACAACTGACCTCATACCATCGTGTCGGCTTATTTCTATCGGGGAGGGCACAACGTCTAAGGCTAGAAAGTCCGACATATCCTGTACCCCCGCTTGGGTCGTGACTAGTAGTGACGTGACATCTTCAGCCTCCTCAATCTTCTGATCACTCGTAAGTACGACGGGGTGGGTACGGCCTTCTAAGGTCACCTCATCGATCGTTTCTTGTCCGAGATGTAAGTTCAGTTGTTGTAGTAAGAACGCGCTTGTGAGTTGGCTGGCGGATAACGCTTCTTCATCTATATTAATAAGTAGTTCTTCGTTCGTTTGGGACAGCGTATGATTGACGCCGGAAAATCCGTCTAAGTCATCTAAAGCGGTGGCGATGTCATCTCCAATTTGCCGTAGTGTGTCCAAATCATGTCCTTGCACCATCACTTGTATGGGAGCTCCTCCCCCGCCTGCGAAAATAGCATCTGCAACGGCTTGAATCGGGTAGTCATTTTTCAGGCTGTCGACAATATCGTGTATGTCTTGTTTGACTTGCGTTTGACTAAGAGTGGCATTCTCTTCAGGTGTCATATTAATAAACAGATAGACACGTTTGGGATCTAAAATATTAACGAGGTAGTCCTCTATCTCTGAATGCGCGTCAAACGCTTGGTGCAGATCATCAGCGAGTTGGGTTTGTTCCTCTAGTGATAACATTTCCTCCAAAGATAATATAAGTTCCGCTTGCCTGTCATAGACATCGGGCATTAATCCCTGCGGAATATTTGGTATCAGGAAAATTGAAGCCACAAACACCATGACAAATAGAAATATCGTTAACCAACGGTAGCGTTTCTTGTTCACAATACCTCGCGTGAGGGTCGTATAGAGACGATACTGTTCCTTCTTCACTCTCCTACTTCTTCTTGGTTTATCATCATTCGATTTTAGCTTATCGTCACTCGATAGTTGCTCATCACTTGAAGATGTCGCGCTTGATGCTGTATCATTGTTGTTTGCTTTTTTAATCCATTGTTGGGCTAAGACGGGGATTAGGGTAAAAGAAACAAAGACTGAACTCAACAAAGCGATGACAATCACAATAGACATGATAAACGTGAACTCCCCCACTTCACCACTCAGCATGCCGATGGGTAGGAAGACCACAATGGTGGTGAGTGTAGCACTGATAATAGCCGTGTAAACCTCTTTGATCCCTTGGGTCACAGCTTTAAACTTGGACTGTCCCTGCTCTAATTTGCGGTAAATAGATTCAAGCATCACGATAGCGGTGTCGACCATCATTCCGATACCCAGACCTAGGCCGATAATTGTCAGCACGTTGATACTGTAATCTAAGACCCATACTGTCGCTAACGTCAATAAAACCGAGGACGGTATGGCTACTGCTATTACCAGTGTGGCTCTGAAGTTCCTCAGAAAAAGGAGTATAAGAAGAATGGCCAGTATACCACCGACAGCAACCTTCGTTTGAACATCGTAAACTGTTTTACCGATATAATCTCCCTTTGAAGTCAGCTCTTCTACTGTTAAGTGACCCATGAGGTCATCAGATTCCATCTCATCGAGTAGTCCTCGGACCGCTTCGGTGAGTTGAAAATCAGTGGCATCACTTGACCGGCCAACTTGAACGGAGATATACGTGTCATCCCCGTTTTTCCATAAGCGCGTGGAAGACTCAGATTCGGTTTGGGTCACATCGGCAATCTCCTCAAGCGTGACGATGGTTGACCCTGTTTGTATTCTCATATCCTTGAACTCATCAATGCTTTGCTTTCTCGTGTCCCAACGCAGGTTCATGGGACTATCATTCACACTGACTTGCCCTAGGGACCTCAGTTGGTTCTCGTTTTGCACGCTCTGAATCACTTGTTGTGGGGTCAATTGGTACGCCGCTAGTCTATCTTCGATCAACTGGATTTGGAGCACGTCGGTCTGGTCACCCACAACGCGAACATCACTGACTTCCCTAAGGCTTTCCAATCGTGGTTTAAGCTCGTCATGTACAAACTGACTCATCTCATCCATGCTGCTGCCTTCAACGTCGATGAAAAAGGAGTAAGCGGAGTCCATGGAAAATTGTTGAACGAGCATCTCCTGTACAAAGGGGAGCTGTGGTTGTAAGCGGCGCACAACCGATTCTAGCTCCCGGTACGCCTCATCCCCAGTTCCTTCTAAAAACGTCACCCTTATGTTGGCCAGTCCGGTCGATGACTGAGAGGTGACACTATCTACATTTTTCAATGCTAATATGCTCTGTTCTAGTGGGGCTGTGATGAACTGTTCAACGTTGACTGCGGACTCGTCACCCGCATGAACCTGAACGGACGCACCATCAAAGGTCATATCTGGCATTAATTCGATTTTTAAATCTTGCGCTGCAAAAAGTCCGAAGATTAAGATGAAAACAGCGAGAAAGCCAACGATGATCTTACGCTGAAGTATGAATTCAAGCAGTTTCAAAGCGGTATTCCTCCTTCTACGTGTTGAGATTGTAATGGCTGCTTTAGCAGTTGTTTATGTATCCTTTCAGCCTCCATTACCCCAGATTGGGCCACACCCTGATATCCTCCACCCGGTCGGGTCCAAGCCCCCGTAAATGAAAGGCCCTTCACTGGTGTCCGCTGTTTTAGGCGGGCGATACCTGACAGTGAGACGGTTTGAGCGTACCCGTATATCGCCCCTTGCGGATTATCTGTATAGCGCTGCATGGTACGCGGGGTTCCCAGCTCGATTACATCAACATAAGATTGGATACCAGGATAGATCTCAGCTAAACGGTTCATGAGTATGCCAATGACCTCTTCCTTTCGCTCGAGGTAGGCCCTCCTTTCTTTTGGCCAATTGTGTATATAATCGATATAAAACAGAGATAAGACTTGTTTGTCTTGGTGGTTGAGTAAAGGGTCTGCCTTTTGATAGTTGGTCAAGCCGAGATTGACCTTCGAAGCATCACCCTTCTGATGATATTCAAAACTTATTTCGGAGTCCGTTTCATCTATCATGAATAAATCCTCATGTACGTCGATAGGGTTATGTTTTAGACCCAAGTAGAGCTGTGTGATCGAAGGACCGATTTCAGCTTCGCTCAGTTTACGACGATAGGACTCACTGATAAGGTTCAGATCTGATAGTAGTGACATGGTTCGTGGTGGACTCGCATTGGAGACCACCCACTGACCGCGAAACATGGCTCCTTTTTCTGTCAAAAGACCGTACGCCCCATGCGTATTGGCGAGGATCTGCTGAACAACATGGTTTAGATAGACATGACCCCCGTGCTGCTGGATGACATGAACCAGAGAATCTGATAAAGCTTGAGCGCCTCCTCGAATATAGTAAGTCCCTTCGAAATGGTAGCTAATCCAAGGAATGATGAAGTATAAGGCTGCTAGTCGACGAGGCGGCAAACCGTAATAGGACCAGTTCGCACTGAAAAACGCAATAAATAGAGGATCGTCGATGTATAGATTGAGCATTTCTGCTAACGTGAGTTTAGACCAAGTTGTGAGCCTGTCATTGTCATTAAACCCATACGTTTGTGCACGCTGTGATTGCTTTAATTTATGGTAGAATTTCTGTAAATCCTGAAAAAGTTGAATGAGGCCTGTACGTTGCTGAGGAAACATATCAATCAACAGATTGAAGTAAGCTTTAGGATCGGAAGGGACATGTATGACCTCACCCTGCCACCAAACTGTATATGGATACTCCTTTTTAATAGGGGTAATCGCCTGATGAACCCAACATTTTTTAAGAAGCTGTGTAAAGCTTTGGTGCTCTCCTAAACCACCTAAACCGTGTAAAGAGACGTCGAATGTGTAGGGTCCCTTTCTTCTAAAGTTGGTTGCATATCCACCGGGGATATGATGCCGTTCAAAAACAGCGACACGATACCCATATTGCGCTAATCTTGCCCCACAAGTTAAGCCACCCAGCCCCGCCCCTATGATAAGAACATCATACTTATCCAATGACACACCTCCTACAAGATCGTGTCCTGATTGTTCATAACACGTATGCGACACTAAAAATGAACCTTATACGAAATAAAACCATTTACGACAAGTAAATAAAACGCATACCCCAACCACGCCATCACGCATATCTCGCATTTTATGAATGAACAACCTACGTATACACTACGAAACGGATATGAACCTACAAGCTTCTGGCTATTATAGCCTACGTACAATCTGCCCCTAATCAAAAGCGGTCTGGAGCTGATTGGTGAGATACAATGTCTTGGTCTGTCTCCTCTGCACTTTACCGCTGGACGTTTTAGGTAGCGTCCCCTCTTTTAAGAGCACGATGTCATGCGTTTGGATGTCGTGATGATCCACGATGTGTGAGCGAATCTGGGTTTGTAACTCATTGGGGGATGTCATATCAGCCACACGGCGGTAAACTTCTGCCGCTACAACGAGTTTTTCCTCACCATCGTGTTCAATTGAAAACGCCGCGGTTGCATGATTGACGATAGCGTAGTGACTGTCCTCTGTCGTATCTTCTATGTCTTGTGGATAATGGTTTCGCCCGCGGATGATAATAACATCCTTTATCCGCCCTTTAAAAAACAGCGCCCCATCCTTAAGGTATCCAAGGTCCCCTGTCCGCAAGTAAGGCCCTTCACCTTCTACTGTATAAGCATGGAAAAGCTCCTCTGTTGCTGATGGATTTCCCCAGTATCCACGAGCGACACACGGGCCTTTTATCCATATTTCACCGACTCTTCCAGGATGACAAGAGGTGAGTGTCTGTGGATTGACGATTCGGACCTGCATCCCCTCACCGGGTTGACCACAGGAGACATTATTTGCTCTCTTAGGCGCGATGTCATGTTCAACCGACAGATTATCTGTGGCCGATGTGGCCTGTTCATCATCAAGCTCAGTAGGAACATGCTCATCCACTTGAACCGTTTCTTTTGGTAGTGTGCATGTCACCATGAGCGTAGCTTCTGCTAGGCCATAAGAAGGGCAAAAGGCAGATGATTTAAAGCCCTGTGGTGCAAATTTCTGTTTGAACCTTTCCAAGGTTTCAAACTTCACGACATCTGAACTGTTAAAAGCAATATCCCAAGAGGATAAATCAAGGGTCTGTCGCTCTTCATCTGTCACTTTTTGTGTACATAAGTCAAAGGCAAAGTTAGGTGCACCGCTATAGGTTCCTCTGTAATCACTGATGTTCTTCAACCAAGAGAAAGGGTTCTGTAGGAACTCTAGAGGAGACATGGCAATACAGGTACCGCCGATATATAAAGGCTGCAAGATGCCCCCTATAATGCCCATGTCGTGATACAACGGCAACCAGTTTACAATCACCGCCTCGTCCTGATGACCACTCACTGCTTGGATCATATAAGAATTATGAACCAGATTTCGCTGTGTCACGATGACGCCTTTGGGACGTCCAGTTGAGCCTGACGTATATTGCAGAAAAGCAATGTCCTCTTCCCGTGGCACACTTACGCCTCGAAATGTGGTGACTGAGTCTGGCACATCTTCAACGGCCAGCCAATTGAGGTCTGTCACAACAGGATCTTGGGCAAATCGTTTGTGTATGACTTGCTTGATTTTGCTCGTGGATAATACGAGGCTGGGTTGACAGTCCTCAGCGATGGCGTATAAGCGGCCGATATGTTTATTAGGCGGAACGGCAGGCACAGCGATGACATTCGCGTACATACATCCGAAAAAGGCGGCGATGAAATCGATGCCCGGTGGGAAGATCAGCAGGACACGCCCTTCTTTTTCCACGCCGCTCTCTATAAGGGCAGTGGCAATCGCTCTCGCTTTGAGATCCAGCTCGGCATACGTAAAAGATTGGTAAACGTCATGATGAGTGAGGTAGCGGTAGGCAAATTTGTCTGGGGTACGTTGGGCTTGCCCGTGTAGAACGTCCACCATACTACGATGTTTTAGGGCTTGTCCTGTCATCCTGTGCTCACCTCTTCCGCTTGACGGTTCGGTTTGTGTCCCGTCGTTTGGACACTTTTTTCACTCGTTCTCATCATGATTATTCCCATCCATATAAACCAAATGGGACCAAAAACCATGCCCCCAAGCCCTGAAGCGATCCCGCTTAGCATCGGGTTGTTTGCTCCAATCAAGCCGATAAATAAACATACGGCCCCGAGTAAGCCTATAACATTAAACACTTTTGAAAATTGCTTATCGTTAAAACTGACAATGTTAAGTGTCAGTAACCATAAACCAACGGCACCCATGGTGAGGTAGCCAAACGGATCTAATAGAAGCCAAGGGTCGACCGTGGGGATAATGTCTTGAAACAGCGGGTCACCGTTCACATACACGTCCGCCATCATAGGCTTAATATTCATCGCTCTCAGGTTCGCTACAATCGTGACAGCAAATCCGATCAGAGCTAAACCACTTACCCAGTTAATAAGGGCTTCATTGTATTGTTTGAAACAGTTTGAAATCATCGGGACGGCACCGATAGCAAATATACCGGTCAAAGCCCAAGAAAGAAAATATAAGGAGCGCATCGTTGAGTCTTGGTGCAGTGCTTGGAGATGTTCCGCTACCGTACCTGTGATCAATACACTCGGTTGTAAGGCAAAGGTTAACCCAACTAAGAGATAAGATAGACCTACCAAAATAGCGAACAGTCCCCCCGTTTTTGTCACCTTGTCTTGTCGTGTTTGCTTCAATTGTCATTCCTCCTCAGCATGATTTTGAGTCGAAAAGCTTAATTCACCCTTTGCCACGACCTTCTCTTGTACACACGCTTCTGCTTCGACAATGGCGCCGATCCGACTCACTTTTTTCGCGTTTACTCTTAAAATAAGTTGGTCACCAGGTACAACCGGATGTTTGAATCTCATTTTCGTTGAAGATAACAAGTATAGGGTTTGGTCATTTTTCTGCTGGTAAAAAAGTAATATAGAAGATTGCGCCAGGGCCTCAGTGATGAGGACACCCGGGAAAATGGCACGCTCTGGGAAATGCCCCTGAAACACCGTCTCATTTCCCGTTACATTCTTCAGACAGGTGATGCTTTCATTCGGCTGTATCTCTAACACTTTGTCCACCATGATGAAGGGGTTTTGTTGGGGTAATATAGCCCTCACTTGTTCAAAATCCATCTACTCACCCTCCTTATGGAAGAGTAGACTTCGGTAATGACCAAACCAATCATAGTTAAAAATTAGGCCATGTCCTTCCTCCGTTTGATGTAATGCGGTCAGTAGCTGTAATATCCCACAGGCGCCATAAAGCTCTCCACCAAACCTTTCAAAGTGATTGATCACAAGAGGCCCCGTGCCGAGATGATTCAGAATAAATGCCTTTTCTTCTTCACCAGAACGGTGCAGTTGTGAATCTGCGATACACACACTCTTGATGGTAGAGATGTCGCTTGAATGTGCTTGCTGTGATGAGTTTGATGAGTAGACATCCTGGGTTGCAGCCACCTCGTGCACAGGAGAAAATAACGTGTCCATCAAATGCTGATAGCCACTAACAGATACCTGCTCCGTTTGTTCTCTTAGGGCGTTTGGATCAAAGTAGGAAGCGAATCCTGATAACGTCCCGTAGATGGTCGCGCCTCTCTGCAAGGCGTGTGTCTTAGACTCTAAGATGACAACGGCTGCGCCTTGGTTAATGAGATCCGTTTCATGTTGCTTGATACGTCCGCTTTGGATATGCCAATTGAGGTATTCTTCTGATTTTTCTTCTACGCCAGCGACAATACACACATCCACCTCGTCTCGAGCAATCGCTTGGTAGGCGTACTCTAGTGCATCATGCCCCCCTACCCGGCCTGAGGTCACCGTTGTATTAAAACCGCTAAAACGATGGAAAATACCTAGTCTTGAAGCGGGTGCGTTCAGCAGTAGATTAGGTCCCTGCATCGGGCTGACATCATTGACCCCTTCCACTAAAGAGGTCATATCAAAATCGGTGACATATGAAATGGAAGCCATGTTCGTGGCTAGCACGACACCCCCGCGCTCAGGTTCAACTTCCTCTAATTCGGCATGTGCCTTAGCCATAACGGAAGCGGTTAAACTCATCTTGGTCGACTCAGTGAGGTATTTCAGTCCACGCGTACCTATGAAATCAGCATAAGAGATGTCTCCTACTTTTTTGATGGGGTAACATTCGTCCATCGTGTGGCGGTATGTGTCTAATAGGATGGCGCCACCAGTGATCACAACTTCGTTCATGATGCCTCCTCCTTACTTCCAACACACGGTTTTTTTAAGATGAGTGAGCTTATGTTCCCTCCGAAAGCAAACGAATTACTAAGCACAAAGTCTACAGCTCGATCGGTAGGCCGATTGACCACGTTAAGGTTGATCTCAGGGTCCAGGGTTTCTAGATTTTGATTCACCGGGAGTTTAGATTCATGAATGGCTAACACTGACGCCACGGCCTCAATGGCCCCAGCCGCTCCCATGGTGTGTCCCATCAGTGATTTAATAGAGCTGACAGGGATCTCATGCACGTGATGTTGAAATACTTTTTGTAGTCCTTTGAACTCCGTCGTGTCGTTCGCTTTGGTCCCTGTGCCGTGGGCGCTAATGTAATCGATATCTGTTGCGTTCAAACCACTGTTTTCTAACGCTTTGTTCATAGCGATCACGGCCCCGTATCCTTCAGGATGAGGAGACGTGATATGATGCGCATCACAGCTATTGGCGTATCCTGCGATTTCAGCATAGATGGTGGCCCCTCTTTGCACTGCAAGATCATAGCGCTCTAGGAGTAACACAGCGGCACCCTCGGCGACCATCATCCCTTTACGATGTTGATCAAAAGGGCGACACCAGTCAGGCGAAATGGCACCTAGGCGGGCAAACATGGTAAAGCATGCCCGTGATAAGGCGTCAGCTCCCCCGCAAAGCATATAGTCTGCCTTGCCCAGTTTGATCTGATCTGAAGCATAGCCGATCGCATAATTACCAGCCGCACAGGCCGTCGGTATGACCATATTCGGACCTCTAAAGTCGTTCTCAGCTGCAACGGTAGCCGTAATCGTCTGTGCAGGATAGTAATGATAGTTTTGATCATATGTCACGTGTGCCGTATCTCCCCCTTGAGCCAATCGTGTATCATGACGTTTTTCTATCGTTTGTTGGTTACCCATGGTGGTTCCGATCGCGACACCCGTACGTGTAGCAGGCAGCTCATTTGCGTCGATGTTAGCATGCTCTAAGGCCATGCGCGTCGCCCCTACCGCAAACTGTGTAGTGCGATCAAATCGTTCTGGAGGTAGATGCTTGAAAGCTTGCTCTGGGTTATACCCTTTGACTTCCCCTCCATTTTTCACGCTATAAGGTGACGTATCGAATCCCGTAATGGGCCCTGTTCCCACTTTGCCTTGAAATATGCCTTCTGCAAAAGGTTCAACGTGACAAGCGATGGGGGTGATGACCCCCATACCCGTCACAGCCACTCGTGTATGCCCCATAACTAAACCCGCTCCGTTGAAAGTTCTTCAACAATTTGCACGACATCGGCAAACGTCTGGAACTTGGGATAATACTCTTCCGGAATGGTCATCTTAAACTCTTTCTCAATACTTGCGACAAGCTCTAACACCATCATAGAGTCGACACCGTAGTCCTCCCCAAAACGTGAATGATCCTCAAAGTCGTCGATCTCGATGACCTCCGCTACGATATCTCTCAAAATTGCTTTCTTCTCCATGTTCATGCCCTCCCCTAGAATTCTTAATTTCTAAAAATCTATATTGGTCAGTTGATCGTGGTGCAAACTTCAATACCAAAGTTCAAAACGTCAACATTTAAAGATTTTTGCTACGGTAAGACTTGTTCGTAAGGTTTTTTGTAAGTCTTTTTTGTATGGTTTGTTGTAAGTTTTTTTCAGTAACTTTGTTCGCCTGTTGTACAAATCTATCTCGTACACGGGATGGTTTTATTTCTTGGTCACGACGAGCATCATGCCGTGAGACCGCCATCTACCGTGATCACTTGTCCCGTGATATATCGCGATTGCTCAGATAGCAGGAAGTGCACAAGATGAGCGACATCCTCTACTTCTCCCACATAGCCCACCGGGATGGACTCAAATAAAGTATCCCTTTTACGCTCGGGCATATTCTGAACCATCTCCGTATTGATATAGCCTGGCGCTACAGCATTGACATTAATCCCATATCTGGCCACTTCGGTTGCGAGGCTTTTCGTAAAACCGATGATACCCGACTTGGAAGCACTGTAATTTGTCTGCCCTGGGGTACCGACTAAGCCTGCAACGGAAGAAATGTTGACAATATTCCCTTTCTTTTTTTTCAAGAAGTGCGTGATCACAGAACGTGTGACGTTGTACATCCCCGTGAGGTTTGTATCTATCACCGTTCGCCAATGCTCCTCGTCCATCATAAACAGGGAGCGATCCTTGACCAAACCGGAGTTATTCACTAGACCGTCTATAGGGCCTTGCTCCTCTATGATACGTTGAACGGTCTCCTTGGCCTGTTGATAGTCTCGGATGTCACACTGATAGGCGTGCAATGTGGTAGATGAATCGGAGAACGTATGAATGAGTTCTTCAGCCGCCTTTTGACTGCGATTGTATATAAAGCTCACTTGGTAGCCTTTTTGGACGAGGTGTGTGACCATGCCTCGCCCTATTCCACGCGAACCTCCGGTCACTAAAATATGCGCTTGTTCATGACTCATACGGACACTTCCTTTCCTTGTTGTACATCGTTTTCCGCTAACTCTTCTGCTTCTAATGTCTTGAGCGTGTGGCTGAATAAGCCGATAATGGATAAGCCCATGCTAAACAATCCGATGGTGCTAAATAAGAAGATATAACTGTGCCCCGTACCGACGCCCACAATAGGGCCTAGATAAGGCGCTAAAACACCCGAGGCGTGTAGCATCGGTTCCACCCAGTCCCCTATCAGGCCAGCCAAGATGAACGATAAAGGAAGGACACCAAGGACAGAAGCCCTACGAAGGGAAAACACGCGCCCCTGGTATGCCGCGGGTACTCTCCTTTGCCATATGGCCAGGTTACAGCCCAGAATAAAAGGAATGGTTAAAAAGTACAAAAACGCACCGATGGTAAAAATGATCAGGGAATCGATCAGGGCTGCCAGTGTAATAATGAAGCCACCTAGGAAGGTGAATATCAGGACCCCTTTGACCTTGTTCTTAGGTCCTCCCCAAATCCCCATCGCGATACTACCTACCATCATTCCCACACCACCAGAGGTCATCACGGTCCCTAACGCCGTCGCTTTATCTATTGCAGTTGAACTTATTTCGGCCAGCGTAAAGACGAGAGGCTGCACCCAAACATGGACAAATCCGATCAAGAAGTTACTGATAACAAAGAAGATTAAGAGACTCTTTAATCCCTTGTCACTCTGGAAAAAGCGATAGCCTTCCACGGTTTGCTGCCAGAAAGAGAGCGTCTCTTGCCCTTGTTCTTTCTCTACATGCCCCGGTATGCGAATAAAAAACAGTGTGCCTATTCCGATCATGAAACACAGTAAGTCGATCATCATAATGCCGTGTATTGAAATGACAGAAAACAGCGTACCCGCAATTAAGGGTGAAACCACGCGATGTAAAGATTCTCCCATCTGCGAAAAGCCATTCGCCTTACCGTAATCCGCTTTGTCCACGAGGAGGGTGATACACGCTTGAAAGGCTGGTATCTGGAACGCAGCGGCAATAGATTTAATACCCGCTGCGAGATAGATATGCCAGACCTGTAAATACCCCGTCAGGACCATGATGAGGGTAAATAGTGTGGCCAGCGCAGCGATCATGTTACTTAATACGAGGATGGTCTTCTTGCTATGGCGATCGATGAAGGTGCCGGCAAAAGGCGCCACGATCATCCCCGGAAAATAGACAAAGAAGAAAATCAGTGAAAATATAAGTAAGCTAGATTCACCCATGAATACATCTTCTAACACGTAGAATGCGAGGGCGAAATCCGTTAGCCCTGACCCCACAAGTGATATCGTTTGACTGAATACAACCAGAAGGAATATTTTAAAACCGTTGTGTTGTTGTATCTGTTTAACCATTATTCACTCCTATCTACAGCAGCCGAAGCTTGAACTGATTGAGGAACTGCAAGATAACCGATATCGATAAAATATTGAATCACGGATTGGATCATCTCTTGAGTGATAGAAACAGACCCAAACCCTGCTATCTGCTCTTGCACGTGTCGGTTGTCGAAAACGATTTTCGATCCTTGGAAGATACCGTCTGCAATCAACTGCGCTAATGGCTGAGCTGTATTCTCTTGTGTAGATAATGCGTGCACCCATTCATCGAAAGGCACTTTGTTAAGATCATCGAAGGTTTCAGCAATAGCGGACGTCATAAACTGTAAATCGATAGGCTGTGTGTTAAATAAATGATACTGACGGTTTAACGGGCCGCTTTTAAAAAGGGTGATGAGAGCGTGAGATAAATCGTCTACCGGTGTCATCTCAATATCTATATGTGCATCTGGGTATTGCTTAATGTCGATGCATCCCTTTATCATGGACCAAATAAAGTCATGCGTTTGACAAGCGCCAGATCGGCTGTGCCCAGAGATTCTACCTAAGCGATACACATTGACGGGTACCCCTCTTTCCTGCGCGATGGCAAGCACGTTTTCGGCAACCCACTTCGTCTGCGTATAGCCCATCCTTAAACCCTGTGGTGAGGGTAAAGGTGTGTTTTCCTCAACGTGTATGACGTCCTGTTCATCAGAAGTAGGAGGAAAAACATATAGCGTTGAGACGAAGTGTATGGGTTTGGTGTGGTGGTCACAGGCGAGACGAATGATCTCTTTGGTGCCATCGACATTGGGCGCTTTCAGCGATTCATACGGATAAATGAAATTGACGTGTGCGCCGTTATGGATGATAGCATCCAGTTCATGAGCTAAAGTGCGATACATACCAGGTTCTAAACCTAGAGATGGCTGACTTAAATCACCAAGCACGACTTTCACTCTGCCCTGAAGTTGCGCGTGTATGTCTTGATCTAGGAGTCGGTAGCAGCTCAGATTATCCATCAGTCTATCTAAGCCCTCTCGTTCGCTGTTCGCTCTCACCAAACAGTAGATATCATGCACCGTTTCCGATAGTAAGTCTCTTAATAGGAAAGCGCCAAAAAACCCGGTGGCCCCCGTTAGTAGGACTTGATTACACTCGTGCATGTCCGCTATAGGATGACTGTGATTCGGTTTAATTTCAGGTGCGAGAGTCACATCCTGCTCTATGTTCGGTTGCTGTAGTTGAATCCTATTTCGTTCATCGGCAGTTGACTGACCGTCTAAGATGTCTTGAATCACGTCTGCCATCCCCTGTACGGTCGGTTTTTCAAATAGGGCACGCAGAGGAAGGTCGACATCAAAATCCTCCCGCACACGATGGATCAACTGTGTCGCCAGTAGTGAATGTCCCCCTATCTGGAAGAAATGATCCTTCAGCCCAACATCTCTTGTTCCAAGGACACGGCGCCATATTTCAAGCAGCCGGCTCTGCACCTCTGTTTGTGGCACAAGATCATCTTTTTGTCCTTGTGGCCTTACAGTGACAGGGATAGGCAAGGCTTTGAGGTCCGCTTTGCCGTTCGTTGTTAACGGTATGTGATCGATGATGACAAAATCATGGGGTACCATGTACTGAGGGAGTCTTTCTTCTAGTTCTTCTTTTGCTTTGGCACTAACATACTGGGCAAACCTGACCTTTAGTGGTTCAGTGGTTCTGGGCCTTACGTATTGAGATGTTCCGTCATTGGCTCTATCCTCTGTTAATTGTGAGAGAGGTTGCCCTTGATTGCGACGGTAAGGGTCTAGCTTCGTACGTGGACATGTCTTACTGTATAAAAGACAATCAAACCGATCAGGTGCTTCCTCATTGATATTAAAATCAAGCTGATAATCATGTGATTGCGCTAAACGGAATAGGTGTTCCAGTTCCAATGGAATATCTTCTTGCCCTTTTTCATGGGTAAGGTCAAGCCAGTCCTTCAACTCTTGTACAGTGTCTAACGCCTTAGCGTGCCCGCTCTCTACATCCTTACAGTGTTGCAGTGCCCATGCTTCTTGTAAGACGCGTGTGTTGATCATATCTCGGATGAGGATCGCCTCTTCTCCTGCCAATAGAGCGGATTCAATATCGGCTAAACACGGGACTTTCCCTAGACGCTCATTCAAATCTGTCACAGCGGTGCTCACTTGATCCTTAATAAAAGCTGGGTCTTTTTCTCCTCCTTCTTCTGCCCCTTCCGTTGTTTCTTTTACACTGGAAACATGTAGAATGACATCGTATCGAAATTTGGTCAGTTCGTTATCTGCCCCCCCTTCCTTTGGTATAAAGGTCACATGAGTCACTTGTGGGCATTTATTTTTCCAATCATTAAAGTACGCTTGATTGATGACAAGCTCTGTCTCCTGCTTCATCCGCGCTTGAACCCGACGATACATGTCTTCAGGTTTGTCCGTTGGGTCAGATTGGACTAACTCTAAGGACATGTAAAAATGAGCAAGCCACTCGTAGCTTCTGACATCACCTATAAAGATAGTGCCGCCATCCTCTAACATCCCGATCGCATTTTCTAATACTTGATCCAAATATTCACGACTTGGAAAGTATTGCACGATGGAGTTCAGGATGATGGTGTCGATCCCTTTCCCGTCTTGCATGTGCTTTTGGACATGACCACATTCATGAGCGGGTCGGTGAAACAGAGCAATATGTTCTGTATCCGTGTTGAGTTGCGGCAGTTGCTGCTTGGTGTATGCGATGGACTGTTGAGATATATCGGTCCCGATATACGCGTGACAGTGTGGTGCAACGCGGTACAGGATCATGCCCGTTCCAATCCCAATCTCTAATACATGGCTCGGGTTAAGGGCTAGTATGCGTTCAACGGTGGAATCTAACCACCCTCTCATCTCTTCAGCCGGTATAGGTTCATGGGTATAGGTGCTGTTCCAGCCAATAATATTAAAAGTCGGGTCAGTGGGTGTGTCATTCTGCTGGTAATAATCGTTAAAAACTTGCGCCCACGCTTCAAGTTGTTGTTCCTGCGTGGACCATTCGCTTTCAGTGGCGTAAGTGTTGTGTTGCGATTCATCAAGGATGAGATAACTGACCAGTCGTTTATCACGCTCTGAAGTATAAGTTGTCACCACACTTTCTTTTACTTCACACATGTTGTTTAGCACGGCTTCTATTTCTCCTAGCTCAATGCGAAAACCACGCACCTTCACTTGTTTGTCGATCCTTCCTAGATACTCAAGCTCCCCAGTTGGAAGACGTTTGACCAAGTCGCCCGTTCGGTACAACGTGTCTTTTGTATCTGTGAACGGATTTTGTATAAAACGGTCAGCGGTGAGTTCATGTCTGTGCCAATACCCGCGTGTGACCCCGCCTCCACCAACATAGAGCTCTCCCGGTACGCCATTTGGCACAGGCTGCTGATGTTCATCGAGAATATACACGTATAAATCTGCTATCGGTCGGCCAATCACACTCCCCTTGTTCTCAACAACGTCTCTTATATGAATTGGACGATATGTCACATGCACCGTCGTCTCTGTAATGCCATACATGTTCACGAGCGTTGGGCGTTCATCTCCGAACTGGTCAAACCACGGACGTAACGTGTGTAATTCAAGTGCTTCTCCCCCAAATATGACGTATCGTAAAGCCAAATGATCATAGGTTACTGGGCTATATAACCCGCTCACCTGTAGAAGTTGTTTGAAGGCAGAAGGTGTTTGGTTTAACACGGTGACCTGCTTCTCTAATAGGAGGTCTAAAAACGCTTCGGGGGATCGACTCTCCTCAAACGACACGATGACCAGCTTGCCGCCAAATACTAGGGCTCCCCATATCTCCCAAACGGAAAAGTCAAAGGCGTACGAGTGAAAGAGGGTCCACACATCTTGTTCCGTAAAATGATAGTCTTTTTGTGTTTCTATCATTAACCTAACCACGTTTCCGTGTTCGACTAACACACCTTTTGGCTGTCCTGTAGACCCGGATGTGTATAGGATGTAGGCCAAGTCGTGGGCAGTCATATTCATATCAAGGGACGTATACGCTTCTTGTCGTACATCCTCTTGCGCCTCGTCTAGTAAAATGGCATTGACTTTATCAAGTTGAATCGTATCCATATGGGTCCGATCCGTTAACACGGTGGAAATACCAGCGTCTGCCATCATATAAGCGAGACGTTCTTTAGGATAATGCGGATCTAGTGGCAGGTAGGCCGCACCACTCTTTAAAATACTTAACATGCCTATAATGAGGTTGTCACAGCGATCGAGGCAGAGCCCAACGAAATCGCCTTTCTGCACCCCATGTCTCTGAAGATAGCGTGCCCACTGATTCGTTATTCGGTCTAGCTCTTCATACGTCATTTCACGATGCCCCTGTACCAAGGCGATGTTTTGCGGAACACGCTTAGCCGCCTGTTCAAATAAGTCTATTAAACTCGTTTTGTCTTGGCTTATAGCTTGATTAGCCTCGGGTGAGGGACACAGCAATTGCACTTCTTGCGGGCTTAACATCGGCAAACGATGGATCTCTTGTGTGGGGTCGTCAATGATGGCCGTTAAAATGTTTTCCCAATGGCGTGCCATTTGACTGATCGTTTCAGAACGAAATAAATCGGTACGATATTCAATGGCGGCTGTCAGTTCCCCGTTTGTTTCCATGGTCGTTAATAACAGATCAACCTTAGACGCACCGTTGCTTACATCCATAAACTCTAGTGTAAGCTGAGGCAAATTCAGCTTCTCTTGTGGTGCATTTTGGAGTACGAACATCGTTTGAAAAATCGGACTGTGATTAGCTTCTCTATCGGGTTGGAGCTCCTCCACTAAAACCTCAAACGGTAATGATTGATGGTTAAAGGCGCCCAGTGCGACACGCTTCACTTTCTGCAGTAAAGATGCGAATGTGTCTTGCTCCTCGATTTGGACTCGTAAAGCTAATGTATTAACGAAAAATCCGATCAGCTGCTCAACGTCTTTATGGTGCCTATTGGCTACAGGACTCCCTACGATCAGGTCTGTTTGTCTCGTATAACGGTGTAACAACACTTGATAGGCGGCGAGTAACATCATATACAACGTACACCCGTTTGCGTGAGACCGTTTTTTGAGCTGTGCCAGTGTCTCCTTACCGATCTTAAACGTGTATCGCGCCCCTTCAAATGTCGGTTCTGCAGGTGAAGGGTGATCGGTCGGAAGCTGCAAGATGGGCAGATCTCCTGTTAGAATGTCTTTCCAGTAAGATAAAGACGCTTGAAAATCTTTCTTTTCAAACGCAGCTTGCTGCCATTCTGCAAAGTCTGCATATTGAATAGGAAGGGCTGAGTCATCCTTAACCTCTTGAGAAGATACATACGCCTGATAATAGCGCATGAATGCCTTAGCAAATACACCAAATGACCACCCATCCGAGACAATATGATGCATGACCACCACTAGATAGTGGAGATTGGCTTGTACCTTCACTAAAGTGGCTCTAATAAGGGGACCACGTTGGAGATCGAATGGTTGTTTCACTTCGGTGTCAATCAACCTTTCGAGATGGGGCAAGATCCTCTCCATTTGTGGCTTCGTGTCGTCATCATCAGGCAGATCCAACTCAACATGACCGAGCTTCGCCTCTATTGTCGGGTGGATGATTTGTATGGGCTGACCTTCCTTATCGGTGTCGAAGGTGGTCCTTAACACCTCATGTCGCTCAACAATGTGCTGTAAGGTTTTTTCCAGAGCCGTGACGTGAAGCTCACCCTCCATTTTCATTACGGATGGCATATGATAAACGGCCGTATTGGGCATCAACTGTTCTAGAAACCATAATCTCTTCTGAGCGTATGACATCGGGGCGTGCGTGTCGTGTTGTCTTTTAGGAATCGGTTGTTGTAATAATCCGTGTTGGGATGCTTTTTCCTCCTTATTTTGAGGCCTTCTCTTCTTCCCTTTTAATAACGCTTGGAGAATGTCTTGTTTACTTTGGTTTAATGGTGTATGAGGTTTGTCCACTCCAGTCACCTCCTATAGCAATTTGCTTGCCTCTTCTTCCGACATCGTAGAAAGGACCTCGATTAGCTCCTGTTCAATATGAGCCGCTAACTCACGTACATTCGGCGCTTGAAACATTTGCTCCAAGGTCAAATCAATAGGATATGCCTCTCGTATCCGGGTTAATAATTGAGTGGCCATGAGTGAATGCCCTCCTAACTCAAAGAAATGATCGTCGATACCGATGCCTTCAATACCTAAAAGTTCTTCCCAAATGTCAACGAGTGTCTCCTGACAGTCTGTTTCAGGCGGAACATAAACCGTATCGATCGCTGGACGCTCATGTTTGGTCATGGGCACATTTGATTGACCTGACTCGGATTTCACCAAGTCATCGTTAACACTTTGTTGCGGATGACGAACGTTTGGCCCCACTAGCTCTGAATTCTGTCTCTCCTGTTGTGTCTCTGCTGAAACGGGCGGCTGACCAATCCAATGCACCTTCTTTTTGAATGGATAAGTAGGAAGCGCCGATTTGAACGGCCTTGCCTGATCTTGAGATTGTAAGGTCGACCACTTTAGGCTGAATCCCATTGACCACAGTCTTCCTACTGTGGACAAAAATTGCGCGTACCCGTCTATTGTCGAGGCTTTGTTTGGTACAGGCTGAAGGAAGAAGTGCTTTTCTTGCTCGGCTTCGGTTCCTTGCACTTGCATGTTTTGCTTTGCTAGGTTCGTTAATACCTGACCCGGTCCTAATTCTATCCATACTTTTGGGTCCGGCTCTTGCAGTATCGTTTTCATCCCTTGTGCAAACTGGACAGGGTTTCTGAGGTGCTTAACCCAGTAATCTGCTTCCACAGGTGTCGGTGCGTCCGCTAACACATCGGGTGGTGCATGCTCCGCCAATCGCCCACCTGTGAGATTAGAGATGATCGGGATCTTGGGTGCCTGTAATGAGACGTCTGCCAAGACTGTGGCGAATGTCTCCTCGATAGACGCCATCATATGCGTATGGAACGCATGGGATGTCTTTAAGGGTTGGTGCTTTATACCTCGTTGCTCTAAAATGGGTTTCCATTGATCAATCGCTTCTTTTTCACCACCTACAACACACAGTTCAGGACTATTGATAGCTGCCAGAGACAGGCTTGGTGGTAAAAGAGGTTCAACGACATCCGCTGAAGTCATGACGGCCAGCATCATACCTGGGGGTACTTTTTTGAAAAGCCTGCCGCGTTGGGTGACGACTTTCAGCGCGTCTTCAAGCGTCATGACACCGGAGACACAAGCGGCTACGTATTCACCTAAGCTATGGCCAATCAGCACATCTGGCTGGATACCGAGTTCAATATACACTTGCGCCAAAGCGTACTCCACTGAGAATAGTATCGGTTGGGTATGCCACGTCTCTTGCAGCTCCTGGTCTGTTCCGTGAAAAAGCATGTCGTAGATATCTTCATTGGTCAGTGATAGCAGGTGCTTTCTACAGTCATCAAGATGCTTTCTGAATATCGGTTGTTGATCGTATAAATCCTTTGCCATGCCGACGTACTGGGTCCCTTGCCCTGGAAACATGAACACCACAGTTCTGTTTTCTTGTGCTGTGATGTTGATGCCTGACCATTGGCCTGTACTGAGTTGTTCGAGTTGTTGGATGGCACTTTCTTTGTCTCGGCAGGCGAGTGCTTGTCTATAATGAAAATGCTTTCGCCCCGTTTGCAGGGTATATGCCACGCGGGTCAAATCGTCGCTTCCTGGGTCTTCTAAATATGTCTTCAACTGCTGGGCGATGTGTTTAAGGTCCGTCTCATCCCGAGCCGAGACACACAATAACGAGGCTGATGGTTGCTTCTGTTCCCCAGCACCTGTTACTCCGGCCGGCGCTTCTTCTAAAATAAGGTGGCCATTCGTTCCACCGATCCCAAATGAACTGACGCCCGCTCTCCTTACGCTGTCTTTAGCGACCTCCCATGACTGCAGCGTTTGATTAATGTAAAAAGGGCTTGCTTCTAGGTTTAGAGCCGGATTTTCCTCTTCTATATTGATCGTGGGGGGCAGTTGCTTGTGTTTGAGTATTAAGGCCGATTTGATGACACCTGCTACCCCTGCGGCCGCATTGAGGTGTCCGATGTTCGCCTTAACGGAGCCGAGGGCGCAATAGCCTTTTCTGGACGTATACTGCTGATAAGCATGGGTTAAGGCTGTCACCTCGATCGGGTCGCCCATCTTAGTGCCTGTCCCATGGGCTTCCACATAGCCGATCGTATCAGGATGCACCTCACCAACATCTAGCGCTTCTGTAATCACGTCAGACTGACCATTCAGGCTGGGGGCCGTATAACCCACTTTGTCCGATCCGTCATTGTTCATCGCAAAGCCCTTGATGACGGCATAAATGTGATCACCATCAGCGATGGCTTCATCTACTCTTTTTAATAGTACAAGCCCGACGCCACTGCCAAAGAGGGTCCCGTTCGCTTGACGATCAAAGGGGCGACAATGCCCGTCAGGTGAGAGAATACTATCCTCTTGGTATCGGTAACCGACTTGGTCCGGCACGTTAATGGTGATCCCACCCGCCAGTGCAATGTCACATTGGTAGCTTAATAGACTCTCACACCCTAAAACGATAGCGGTCATCGAACTAGAGCAGGCAGTTTGAACGGTGATACTAGGACCTGTTAAGTTCAGCTTGTAGGACACACGAGTTGCGAGATGATCTTTATCTACGCCATGCATCAACGCTTGAATGCCACCTGTCCGCTCGATGAAGTCCGGATCATGTTTCAGGGCCTGTAAGAGATAGCTGCTGGCACTGGTCCCTCCGAACACACCGACTTTTTTGTTCCCGTGTTCATCGGGAGGGTACCCAGCATCCTCAAAGGTTTTCCAAGCCTGCTCTAAAAACAAACGGTGTTGGGGGTCTGTTAAGTCCGCCTCTCTAGGGTTGATGTTAAAAAACTCGGAATCAAATTTATCTATATCCGTGATCGTCGACGCCATTTTGACGTAGTGAGGATCATCTTTTAAGGATTGGGAGACCCCCTGTGCCGTGAGGATATCATCATCTAAAGGGGTTAAACACTCCCTACCTTGCGCAATATTATGCCAATACTCCGTAATATTTTCAGCCCCTGGAAAGCGTCCAGACATGCCAATGATGGCAATGCCGTCTTCCTCTTGTGTTTCAGTCGGGTTGTATTCGTCGCTCATCTCCGCCCCTCCCTTACTTGTTTTCTTTTGCGGCTTAAGGTCGATCGTTTGCGCTTCTCTCTTGTTCTCGTCACCTCTCTTATTTCGTGATCTGTGTCTTGCTGTGCGCCTAAATGACGGGCCATCGATTGAATGGTTGGGTAGCGGAACATGTCCACCATTGTCACTG
This sequence comes from Caldalkalibacillus salinus, assembly GCF_016745835.1. Lineage (NCBI taxonomy): Bacteria > Bacillati > Bacillota > Bacilli > Caryophanales > Bacillaceae > Caldalkalibacillus > Caldalkalibacillus salinus. Next base: position 49,002 of record NZ_JAERVL010000017.1, read on the forward strand.
TTACGTTCAGTTCCTGTTGCATGCGATTGCGAACCTGAACGAGTAAGAGCGAGTGGCCTCCTACATCGAAGAAATTATCTGTGACGCCTATCTCTTCGCTTTCAACCACTTCTCTCCAAATATTGAGCAACACCTTCTCATGATCGTTGGTAGCGGCCACGCGTTGTGACGATGTGGTTAGTGTTGGAAGGGGTAAACTTGATTCAGCCACCTTCCCATTGCGCGTGACAGGTATATGCCTGATACGAACGTAGGTCTGAGGCATCATATAAGTAGGTAAATACGGACTTAAATGTTTTTGTAACGCCTGCTGACTGATCTCTTTTCCATTCCGTGACACATAATAAGCCACTAAAACCTTTTGTTTGGACTGAGCGGTTGCGAGGCACACGTATGCGTCTTGGATTTGTTCATGTATCGTCAGAGCTGAGGCAATCTCTTCAGGTTCAATACGATACCCGCGTATCTTGATTTGTCTATCTTTTCTGGAGACAAGTTCGATATGTCCGTCCAAGCGGTAACGTCCCAAATCTCCTGTGGCATATACCTTAGCCCCACTTGACATAGATGGTGAGAAAGGCGTATTATCCGGGGCTATACTGTTCAGATAACCGTTAGACAAGAACGAGCTCTCGATCACAATCTCGCCGACTTCTCCTAAGCCAGCCTCGGCCCCAGCGGACGTTTTTATCCGTATATCTACGCCTTCTATCCCTGTGCCTATCGGTTTTCTATATGGTTCCTCTCTTCCTCCATTCACATAGTAAACACTCATCGCTTGTGGCGTTTCTGTCGCGCCGTAAAAGTTGACGACTTGAGCAGTATCACTGATGGTCTTGACCCTGTCCACATGCGACTGTGTTAAGGCCTCGCCCCCGAAGAAGACATAGCGTATATGCGATAAGCAGTCTTGTGGTTGAGGGATTTCCGTTATCATCATGAGCCTTGAAGGTGTGGTATGGATAACGGAGACCTGCTGCTCATGGAGCCACCCTACACACGTTTCAGGTGTTTTTAGGACCTCGTCTTCCGGGATACAGAGTGTGGCCCCTAGAGATAACGGTGTAAAAATATCTCTTAATAACGGATCGTGCCCCAAACCGGATAGCATGCTAAAGCGATCGTTTTTACTCAGTTGGTGCTCACCGATGTGCCAATGAATAAAGTGGACAACGGGCGCGTGTGTCCCCTTAACAGCGTTGGGTTGCCCAGTCGTGCCAGACGTAAAGGCAATATAAGCTAAATCATCACTGTTGGCAGTGATTGATGTTATAGCTGATGGGTCATCCGTCGGATAAGTGGCAAGGGAACTTTCCCTCCGATCAAAGAGTTCTAAGGTGAATTGTCCTTCGTGAGATAGCGTTTGAAGCTTTTCTTCAGGGCCCTGTGCTAATACGATAACCCCTACAGGATTCACCTTTTTTATAGCCTGACGCATCCGCTCTAGTGGCTCTTCAGGGTCAAGGATGCAAAAGGCAGCACCCGCTTTCAAGATACCCAAAATACTATAGATGAGCGGGGCGTTACGCTTCGCGTAAATAGTGACTATTTCGCCTTTTTGCACACCCTGTTGAAGCAGGTAATGAGCTACCTGGTTACTCTTTTGATCTATCTCCTGGTACGTCCAATGCTTAGTGTGGTCACGGATGGCAATCTCTAGCGGGTAGCGTTTAGCCAAACGACCGACTTTTTCGTGTAATAATTCATCATGCTTGTACAACAATTTGTCTAAGACTATTGACTGATGTTGATCTGACTTTCTTAATCGTCCTTGGACATCTCCATCTGTCTGCAATGTGATCTGATCCATCGTCTGGTGAATATCGGCGGTCATCGCCTCCAAGATCGACTGTAGTTGACGTAAAAATATCGTCATTCGTTCTCCTTTGAACAGATCACTGTTATACACTAAATCGAGGTCGATGCGTCCCTCTTTTTCGTTTGCATATAGTGTGAGGTCGAATTTTGATTGCGCCTCTTCTAATGGGATCTGTTCCATTTGTAATCCTGAAAGCTCGACAAAGGTTTGTTCCTGATTCTGCACATTCAATAAAACTTGAACAAAAGGATGATGACTGAGACTTCTATGTGGTTGAAGGACTTCGACCAGTCTCTCAAAAGGAACATCCTGATGTTGATACGCATCTAAACACGTTTGCTTCACATTTTGCAGTAATGTTTCAAGTGATAGATCGGCCATATCCGACATACGCTGGCGTAGCACCAGGGTGTTAATAAAGAACCCTATCATATTCTCCGTTTCTGTATGCCGTCGACCCGCAATAGGGGTGCCTACGGCAAAATCATCTTGGCCAGTCAAGCGATGCAGGAGAACGTTGAACGCTGTCAACAAGGTCATGAATAAAGTTGTCCCCTGTTCTTGATTCAAGGTCTGTATGCGTGACGCTAAAGCTGGGTCCAGTTGTAAACGGGTTTTGGCGCCTTTATTCGTTTGGACGGTCGGTCGCTTATAATCGGTCGGTAGTTGGATAGCAGGGATATCACCTGCCAACTGTTTCTTCCAGTACGCTAACTGTGGTTCCAAACCACCTGCTGCTTCAAATTGACGTTGCCAATACACATAATCTAGATATTGCAATGGTGTCGTTTCTTGATTATCTATCGCATTATCTATCGCTTGCTCATGTTGCTCTTCTTTTTGTTCACTCTGAAGTGTATATAACTGCCCCAATTCTTTAACGAAAATGTCTACAGACCACCCGTCTGAAATAATATGATGCATAACGAAGCATAGCACGTGTTCATTTTGATCTAGCTGTATCAATGTGGCCCTTATCAGTGGGGGTGTTGTTAAGTCAAAAGGTTTTTCTGCTTCTAATTGAATGATGTGCTGTAGGGTCCTTTCTCGTTCGGCTTTTTCCAGATGATGAAGAACGATATCGTCTACCCGCAAGCACGTATCATGATGAATAAACTGGTACGGCTGTCCTTGGTGCCCCCCCTCACCAGTGGCAAACCCAGTCTTGAATACCTCGTGTCTAGCAACCATTTGTTGTAGACTTTTTTTCAGTGCTGCTTTGTTTAAACGCCCTTTCAACCGCACACATGCAGGGATGTTGTACGCTGATTGTCCGACGTGCATCTGCTCGATAAACCACAAACGTTGCTGTGAGAATGAAAGTGGCATCATGGACTCACGGGGGACAGGTGTTATTTTCAAAGGATCACGAGCATGATTACCGTCAGGATTGTCAGAATGAGTGGCTCGTCCTAGATTTGACTCCGCATCTAGAATAAGGCGCTCTAATGCTTCAATCGTGGTGTGTTCAAAGACGGTTTTGACTTCTATGTTCACCCCGTATAAATCTTCTATCCTGCTCGTCAGCTGCGTCGCGAGTAAAGAATGCCCCCCAAGCTTGAAGAAGTCCTGGTCAATACCGACCTGTTGACGTTTGAGCAGTGATTCGAACACCTCTGCTAATTCTTTTTGAATCGGGGTTACAGGTGGTTTTAAGGTTTCAGACGATTGTACCGGTATAGCCTCGTTTTCTGCTTCCTTTATTAATTTTTTGAGATCGATTTTTCCATTCGGTGTCAAAGGAAATGAAGGCATCGTTCTGATCACGGTTGGCACCATATATTCAGGGAGACTGCTTAGTAGGTGCGTTCTTAATAGTGCTTCTAGTTGTTCATCCTCCGTGACGACAAATGCGGCTAACGTTGGCTGCTCATCTGCATACAGGACAGTAACAACACCGTCAATGACTGTCGGATATTTGTGCAATTCAGATTCTATTTCACTGAGCTCAATACGATGGCCACGTACTTTCACTTGTTGGTCTATTCGGCCAAGAAAGGCCAGCTGGCCATCCATCGTGTATCTGACCTTATCTCCCGTTTGATACAACCTGTCATCCGGGTCTGTGGAAAATGGGTTTGGAATAAAGCGAGCGTCTGTTAAAGCTTGTTGATTCAGATAGCCTCTAGCGACACTTATTCCGCCGATATACAGCTCCCCATCAACACCCTTAGGGACAGGTTGACCGACCTGATCTAATACGTACAGTTGGACATGTTCGATCGCTTTACCGATCGTTACCGGTTGTTGTGGCTCACATTCTGCTATGGTGGCCCAAATTGTGGCTTCTGTTGGCCCATAAGCGTTGAAAAATTTGCGTCCAACGGCCCATTTATTCACGATATCTTCTGTACACCGTTCTCCCGCAGTGATAATGACCTGCAATGCAGGAAGTGTAGCCTGTGGTAACGTTGATAGGACCGAGGGCGGGAGTGTGACGTGTGTAATCTCTTGTTCCGCCATGTAGTGAATAAGGGACTCACCTAATAGGTGATGCTTATCCTCCAGATACAAGGCCCCGCCGTTACCTAAAGCCATAACCATTTCAAATACAGAAGCGTCGAAATTTAAGGATGAAAACTGTAAAATACGACTGGAATCAGTGACATCGAATAATGACTTCTGTTGTTGTGCTACATTGTACAAACCCTTATGCTCAACCATCACGCCTTTCGGTTTTCCTGTCGAACCCGAGGTATAGATCAGATAGGCAAGCTGCCGTAAGTCCCTTATTCTATTCACATTTTGTTGGGTGGCGTCGTTCAGATTCGTTACCGCTGTCTCTCTGCTTGCAGCTGTCTCCATGCTTTCCATTGACGTGCTTGGCTCAACGTCATTGCCCATCCCTTGGTTTAATAAGCGATAATCTACTTCTATACATGTGAGCTCGGGCTTCATTGCCATGATGTTGTGGGCCAGCTGAGGGGTTGTGAGCACCAGTTGTAGCCCTGAATCTTCAAGCATGTACGCTAGTCTTTCTTCCGGGTACGTAGGATCTAGAGGGACATAAGCACAGCCCGCTTTTAAAATAGCTAATATTGATATGAAAGCGTCGATCGAACGATGGAAATGGACACCGACAAACGTTTCAACGGGTAACCCTTTTGCAACAAGTGCTTGTGCCAGTTGGTTCGCATACTGATTGAGCTCAGCGTAAGTGATAGATTCCTCTCCGAAAATTAAGGCCTGGTGATGAGGGGCCATCTCAACTTGACGCTCAAACAGTTCGATAAAACTCACGTGATTATCTATCGGCTCTGCTGTCGGGACGAATGACTTACGCTCTTCTTCCGTTAATATTGAGATTTCGCCGATGGTTTGCTGTGGATCTATACATACGCTTCGTAGCGATTGTTGGAAGTGCTTGACCATGTGATGGATTCTCGTTTCGCGATATAAATCCGTATTAAACTCTATGAATCCTGTAAGCTGGTTCCCGACTTCTTCCATTGACAAGGTCACGTCAAACATCGAAGCGAACACCTCTAACTCTATTGACGCCACTTCCAGGTTGTGAAAGTCTAGTTTAGGTTGAGGTGTGTTCTGAAAGGCAAACATCACCTGAAATAGAGCATCATCACCTCTTGAATCACCTTGATCTCCTTGTACCTGAACCGTTTCTAGCACCTGTTCAAACGGCACATCCTGATGTTTAAAGGCTTGCAGGGTCGAGTGTTGAACTTGTTTGATCCAATCTATAACATGAGTCTGCGGATCCAATTCGTTACGTAAAACGACCGTATTGATAAAGCACCCCATAATATCTCTCGTTTGTGGATGCTGACGATTAGCGACAGGTGTACCAATGGCCATATCTTTTTGAGCCGTATACTTATATAGCAACAGGTGAAAGACGCTTAATAAAAGGTTAAAAAGGGTCACGTTATGATTTGTACTTAGCCTCTTCAAGTCTTGTGTCAGGGTCTGTGGTAACTGAAAATGAACGCGTTGCCCATTGGTCGTCGGCTGCAAAGGACGTGGGTCATCTGTCGGCAGCTGTAGGACTGGTGTTTGATATAGATAAGACTTCCAAAAGGCAAGGCTGTCTTCGTCTAATCGACGCTCCTTCTCCCATTGACAATAGTCTGTAAAATCGATAGACAACGTACGTAGCTCCGGGTCTGTATCGGTTTGTTTGGCGTTATAATAACGCATCAAATCTTGAACGAATATCCCCATTGACCATCCGTCAGAAATGATATGATGCATGGTCAACACAAAGACATGCTCTTCAGGATCTAATGATATAAGTGCTGCTCGGAAAAGGGGGGCTCTGTCCAGGGAAAAAGGTGTTTTGGCATCCTTTTCAATGAGCTGTTTCACTTGTTCCTCTTGCTCTGCCTGCGGTGTGTCTTGTAGGGCGCATTGATACAGTGTCAATTCAGCGCCTTCATCCACGAACTGCATCGGCTCTCCGTTCTCTTTTTTAATAGCGGTACGGAGAATGGTGTGTCGCTCCATCATATGGGATAAGCTCTCGGTAAAAGCTGTTACGTCTAGGGCGCCTTTAATTTTAACGGCAGATTGTAGGTGATAAGCCGTGCTTGGCCCTTGCACTTGCTCGTGTAACCAAATCCTCTTTTGCATATGTGACAGATTTGCCTTGCGCACACCCAAGTGAGGAATGGACGCTTGGGCTGGCGTCGCCTGTTTTTGACGACTGAGCCTCAAACGGTGTTCCAATAACTTTTTTCTTGCATCGGAGAGCGCTTCTTTTGAGCGCATTGTTGGTTTCGTTTCCATCTAAATGCTACTCCCTCCCATTCAACGCTGCTTCTACCTGCTCGTCTGACATTTGTTCTATTTCTTCAATAAGCATGTCATTAATTTTTGCTGCTAGGGAACGAATGTTTTCACTTTCTAGCACAAGGTCAACAGGGACATTTAATGCTAACTGTGCCTGTATACTCGCAGTATATTGACTCGCAATCAGGGAGTGTCCTCCCAGCTCGAAAAAGTTATCCTGCACTCCGATCCCACTTAAACCGAGTCCTTCTTCAAGCAATTCTATTAAGAGCTGCTCCGTCTCATCTTCAGGGGCTTCATACGCCGTTGTAAGCTTTTGACGATCGACGGCTTGTTTGGTCATGTCGTGATTCAGTGAGTCGCCATCTAGCCTTCCCGTCTCTGTCAATGCCTTTTGATTCGCCCTCCCGTCCGTTGGCGAAAGTAAGCTGTACTTCACCCGATCAAAGGGATAAGTCGGTAAGTGTTGTTTATAGCCCTTCTCGGCAAACCACTTCTTTAGATCAACCTTGACACCATGTGACCATAACTGACCAACCGTTTGGTAAATATATTGTTGATCGTCCACTTTTTCATAAGGATGAGGTAAGGTTTGCAGGTATAGTGGTGCCTTTCCTCCCTGTTGTCTGGCAAGGCTGACGAGTGTCTTGCCTGGCCCAACCTCTATGAAAACTGTGTCAGCTTCTTGGTTTAAAAAGTGGGTGATACCCGTACTGAATAAAACCGGTTCTCTAATATGGTTTGCCCAGTAAGCTGGGTTCGTTGCTTGTTCACTGGTCATATATTCCCCTGTGACATTTGAAATCAGGGGCATCGTCGGCTCTCTTAACGTGAATTGAGAGACATACCGTTGAAAGGGTTCAATCGCGTCATCCATCATGTAGGAATGGAAGGCGTGTGATGTTTGTAATCTTTGCGTGAAAATGCCCTCTTCTTTTAGTTTATCCTGGACCTCTTCAATCGCCTCAAACGAACCGGATAATACACACAGGTTGGGACTATTCACTGCAGCCAGAGATAGGTGTTCATGGAGGTAAGGTTTAACCTCTTCATGGGGACGCTTGACTGCTAACATGGCACCCTGTGGCTGCTGTTGAATCAATCTCCCTCTTTCTGCGATCATCGAGAGCGCCTCATCAAGTGTCATCACATTCGCAAGGCTTGCCGCGACGTATTCACCTAAGCTGTGACCGATGAGCGCACTCGGCTGGATACCCCATGACATGAGTAACTTTGCCAAGGCATATGAGATTGTAAAAATAGCCGGTTGTGTGATCGCCGTTTGCTTCAGCTGTTCGCTTGCTTCATCATTCATGGTCTGGTCAGCAGGATACAGTAAAGTCCGTATATCCAGATTCAGCTTTGGCTGTAGGTGTTGAGCACACTCATCGACAGCCTCCTTAAAAACTTTTTCAGTGGTGTATAGCTCTCTTCCCATGTTGACGTATTGACTGCCTTGCCCCGGGAACAGAAAGTAAACGTGTGGCTCCCGACTCAAATCGAGTGGCGTGATAGCATCTGTTTTTAATTGCTTTAGCCCCTCGATAATATCTACAGGCGCTCCCTTATCTGCATCGGATAAGGTTTTTTGTCTGACGATGGTGGTACGATACTCGAACTCCTCTCGTCCTGTCGCTAGAGTGTAAGCGACGTCGCTCAAAGGAACCTCAGGATGCTTCTCAATATATTCTCCCACTCGGTTGGCCAGATTTTCTAAAGCTGATGGTGACCTCGCCGATAAAGGTAATACGACGGGTGAAGCCGTTATTGTTGGAAAGTCTCGTTGTGGTGCTTCCTCTAAAATAGCGTGTGCATTTGTCCCTCCTATACCGAATGAACTCACACTCGCCCTTCTTTGTTCTCCGTTGGGTTGTACCCACTCGGTCAGCTCATCATTAATGTAAAAAGGACTTTGATTGAGATGTAAATCTTCATTTGGCGATCTAAAGTTCACGGCTGGTGGTCGTTGTTGATGTTTTAAAATCAAGACCGTTTTAATCAGTCCGGCAATTCCAGCCGCTGTGTTCAAATGGCCGACATTCGCTTTGACACTTCCAATGGCACAGAATTGCTTTTGCTCTGTCATCGAACTGTAGACGTCAGTCAACGCTTTGATCTCGATCGGGTCTCCAATACGGGTACCGGTACCATGTGCTTCCAAATACGCCACTGATTCAGGTGGGATCTGCGCTAGCATCAGAGCATCTTGGATCACTTTGGATTGCCCGGTGACGCTTGGGGCCGTAAATCCGACTTTATCTGCGCCATCGTTATTGACGGCGGTGGATTTGATGACCGCATGAATGGCATCCTGATCCGCAATCGCATCTTCTAGGCGTTTTAGCACGACAGTACCTACGCCGTCACTGAAAATAGTGCCGTTCGCTTCGGCATCGAATGGGCGACAGTGTCCATCTTGGGAATGAATCATGCCTTCTCTATACGTGTAACCCTGCTTGAGAGGGAACTGGATGGACACGCCCCCTGCTATGGCCATGTCACACTCCCCACTTAAAATACTTTGGCAAGCCATATGTACGGCCACAAGTGATGTTGAACAGGTGGATTGAACGGTGACACTTGGCCCGGTTAAGTTTAATTTGTAAGATACTCGTGTACTGAGCAGATCTTTATCGTTTCCCAACATGACCTCAAAATCGTCCATCGATTGAAGATGTCCTTGGGCAGCCAAGTGTAAGATGTATGTATTCATTGCTGCGCCAGCATAAACACCTATCGTGCCGCCGTATTTTGAAGGGGCATAACCGGCATCCTCAAGTGATTTCCACGCTGATTCTAGAAAAACACGACTCTGTGGGTCCATCACATTCGCTTCTTTTGATGTATAATTAAAAAACGATGCGTCAAAGCTCTCCGGTTCGTCAATGATCCCTTTTACAGGAACGTAGTTTGGATCCTGAAATGTTTCCTGTGAAATGCCCATGTCTCGTAATTCCTGTTCCGAGAATTGTGTGAGACACTCCTCACCTTTTTTAATCCTATGCCAAAACTGTGTCGTGTCTTTGGCGCCGGGAAAGCGACCATCCATACCGATGACAGCAATCTCTAATCCAGTAAGCTCCGACATCTCCATCCTCCTTTGATTCTTTTGTATGTGCTTGTCTTCTGTGATCACCGTTAACCTTGTCAATTTTGTTGTTTTGTTGATCTCATGGTCTTGTTAATTTTGTGGGTCTTTTTATCTTGTTAATTATGTTGGCTTTGTTGGCTTTGTTGGTTTTGTTGGTTTTGTTGGTCTTGTCGATCTCGCTGCCCTCCGACGTGCTTCACTTTCTTTCTGTAGTCGCGTAACTGATTCAACCTTCTTTTCCCTTTTTCTAAGTGACTGATCCGATTTTGTTGATCTTTTTCTCTTATCACTTCACTTGATTGATTAACGAGTCTTGTGTCGTCTTCCTTGTGTTGCCCGTTTCCTTGGACCCCTTTCTGTCTCGTTAGATATTCACTGAGTGATTTCACTGTAGGATAGTTGAAAAGATCAACCACAGACAGTTCAATTCCTTGCTTCGCCGTTAGGATGCGCTGTACTTTGGTGGCCAGTAGCGATGTGCCTCCTAATTCGAAAAAGCTGTCATGGACACTCACCTTATCTACCCCCAATACTTCCGCCCATATCGTCGTCATCTCACGCTGTAATGCTGTTTGCGGGGCTGCATACGGTGCACTCGCTTGTAGCTTCACAGCGCTGATCATAGGCAACTTTTTACGATCTACCTTTCCATTCGGTGTGAGTGGAACATGATCAATCTCTGTGAAAGTGGCTGGGATCATATAATAAGGAAGCTTTTCAGCTAAATACTGTCTTAAAGAGTCTGCTTCTAAAGATGTCTCACTTGTCGGCTTGATATAAGCCACAAGATGTGTTTCATGTCCCTCCCTGTCCGGTATGACGATCGCCTGTTGGATGGATGGGAGCTGATTCAAGTGGGATTCAATCTCTCCCAGTTCAATTCGATACCCGTTCACCTTCACTTGGTCATCGATCCGACCTAGATGTTCTATTTCTCCGTGTGGTAACTTGCGAACCAGATCACCTGTCCGATACAGACGTTTGTTAGAGGTGCCTCCCTCTGTATCCCTGATATTGACAGAAATAAATCTTTCTTCAGTGAGTGATGGTCGGTTCAAATATCCCTTTGCTAAGCCCACCCCAGCAAGATAAAGCTCACCCGGTACACCGATGGGCAGATGATTGAGGTACTCATCAAGTACATACATCTCCATATTTTGTATAGGCTGACCGATCGTGATTTGATCTGTTGTTGGCTGTACTTCTTTGGTAGCCATCCATATCGTTGCTTCCGTTGGACCGTACAGATTCCAAAGCCTTTTACACTTTTGTTTTAACACCGTGGCGAGTTCAAGTGGGAGTGCCTCCCCTCCACATAACACGTCGAGGTTGGCATCACCTTGCCATCCACTATCGATCAGCATTTTCCATGTGGCGGGTGTCGCCTGCATCACTGTCGGTTTGTATTTTGAGATGGCCTTTTGTAATTGGCGGCCATCCATGGCATCAGTACGGGATAAGATCCTCGTTTCCGCTCCTACTGTGAGGGGTAGGAATATTTCCAATATTGAAATATCAAAGGACAATGTGGTGACGGCTAACAAACGGTCATCTTCGTTGATGCCAGGTTCCTTTGCCATGGCGAGTAAAAAGTTAAGAACTGCTTGATGCTGGACTTCAACCCCCTTAGGTTGACCCGTTGAACCGGAAGTGTAAATGATGTACATACTGTCATGAGGCTTGATCGGGACATCTTCACATGCCGTAGTCGATTCAGCGGTGGTTGATACGAAGTTGCTTTCACACTCGTCACCCTCAAGTTCACCTTCTAATATCTGATCCACGGGTAGACAGTTATACTGAACACGCTCTTCTTCTCTCGCCTTTTGTAGAGGTCTATCACGATGAATTAAAATCATGTTTATGCCTGCATCGGCTACCATAAAGTGAATACGTTCCTGAGGAAAGCTCGGGTCAAGTGGGACATAAACAGCCCCCATTTTTACAGCTGCTAATAGGGCGATGACCATTTCTACACGACGGTCAATGTAGATTCCGACGCGATCCCCTTTTTGCACACCGTGTGCTTTCAGTCCTTGTGCAAGCACTTCAACTTTCGTCAGCAGGTCGTTGTAGGTGAGTTGATCACCCTCGAAACTCAGAGCCGTGTGATCGGGATATTTTTGAGCGATGTTGTCAATCACCTGATAAAGGTGCTGTTCCTCCGGTAAGGCGCTACGTTTCGTGTCCCACTGGTTCCAGCGTTGCTCTCTCTCGTCATCCGTCAATAACGGTACGCCCTTCACTGTCAGGGACGGGTTTGTCACTAACTGATTGAGCAAGGCATGGTAGTGTTGGGCCATCTGTTTCATCGACGCTCTCTTAAAAAGTTGAGTGTTATACTTGAAGGCCCCCATCACTTTGCCATCTGTCTCGATTAACTCTAGTGTCAGGTCTAACTGTCCCTCCTGCTGCTGGATATGGTATGGCTGGATCGTTAAACCACCAAAATCTATGGCGGCGCCCTTTTCTGAAGGAAACATGAAGTGAGACAAGTCAGATAACTGGTTCATGGATTGTAATATAAATGACGCTTGAAATATCGGCGAACGACTTGAGAGACGGTGAGGTTGTAAGTCCTCAACGAGTAAAGGAAATGGATACGCTTGATGTTCAAGTGCCTCCAACACTGTATTTTTGAGCTGTTGGATGTATGCCGCTAAGGTCGGATTATCCCCAACGGTTGAGACGATGGGTAGCATGTTGATAAAATCTCCGACAATATCACGAAAGCGCGCTTGGTGACGACCACTAGTTGGCGTACCCACAATCACTTCGTCCTGACCTGAATAACGGTGTAATAATAATTGATACATTGCAAGTAAGGGAACAAACAGTGTTGTCTCTTCATCCCGAGCATACGCTTTGATTCGTTGGACAAGAGCTTCATCTAATTCAAGTATGACGGAATCGCCAGTGTATGTTTGACTTTGACTTTGACTTTGACTTTGGCTTTGATTTTGGGTTTCGACTCCTTCTGCTGTAGGGAGGTCGAGAACATGATTTACGTGTGATTCAAGTTGCGTTCTCCAATACTGTAGCGCCTTCTGCCCTTCAGAATTGTGGGCATAATCGTGTTGCCACTGTACAAAATCTGCATAATGATGATCTGCCTTGGCAAAGTGATACGTTTGTCCTTGAGACAGCTGCTCATAGATCAGCTTAAAGTCTTGTAACAGGACTTCAATTCCCCAATAATCAATAGCCATGTGATGAATGACAAACATTAATATAGACGTATCATGACGATCAAAGAGATACACGCGCATCATCGGATCACGGTCAAAGTTAAAAGGCGTATGAATCGCATTAAATATCTCTTGCTTCAGCTTTGATTCATCTGTGTACTCCACTTGGCGCTGTATAAAGGCATAATCAGCTTCGGATTGGAATACTTGATATGGCTCGTCGTCTTGCTGGACCACGATTTTAGTACGTAAAGCTTCATGTTTTTTTACCAGCATGCTTAACGTTTCTTTCAGTATGGTGATATCTAATCCAGATAACACTTTGACAGCGAATCCCACGTTATAGGCTGTATTGTGTGGTTGTAGTTGTTGCAGGAACCACAATGAACGTTGACCGTGAGACAATGGGTGAGCCGCTTTCTCCTCTTTCGCGGGACCTTCTTTTACAGGACTCATTTTTGTAGGCATAGAGGCGTCGGTTTTGGATGCTACCCCTGAACGATCTCCCCCGTGTTCAGCTCGGCCTTGCGTTTGGTCAAATCCTGCGCTGCTGTCCAAGTGAGGCTCTGACTCAACGCTATGATCCAAGGCAGACGCCATATGATCTGCTAAACTGTTAAGGGTGGCTCCTTGTAAAAAGACGGACATCGGAATGTTAACATTAGTTTCCAATTCAATACTGTTCGTTAATTCGATCGCCATCATAGAATCTAGACCTAATGCGTTTAAGGAGGCATCGTCCTCAACCATGTCTTGATCGATTTTCAACACACGTGCAAGCGTCTGTCGCAAAAATGCTTTGATGAGATGAGACTGTTCGTGTGGGTTCTCGCTTAGCTGTGTCAGGAATACATCCTGCGTGTCTTTATGATCATCCATCCCTTGCCTGGGCGTGGTCGATGTCAACTGTGTTAAGAATGATGTATTCGTGATGGAAGGAAACATGTCCTGGATATCAGGCCAGTGTACTTTTGCCACCGCTATTTGTGGTAGTGCATCCTGCCATATATCGTTAAAATATTGCAGTCCTTCATCCACTGACATATTTCTAATTCCCGCTGTGTGCTCACGATCCGTTTGATCGTCAGTGGCCATCCCTGCTTCCGCCCACGGTCCCCAGTTAATGCTTGTCGCTTGCAACCCTAGCCGCTGGCGCTCATGGGCAAGGGCATCCAAGAAAGCGTTAGCCGCAGCATAGACCGCAAGTCTCGGTGGTGAAAGTAACGAGGTCATAGATGAAAAAAGGATAAAAAAGTCCAATTGGTCGTGCAGAAAATGTTGATGAAGGTACAAGGCCCCGTTTACTTTCGGTTCCATAATCTTGTTCAGGTCAGCTGGCTGGATATCTTCGATCGCTTGGTTATAGACTGTACCAGCAGCATGAATCACCCCTTTGATGTCCCGAATGTTCTGCTGTTTTAGTTGGTCAAAAAACTGGTCGACCTGGTGTTGGTCACTGACATCAACGGAACGGTGTACAACGTCCACACCCCGTTGCTCTAGTGCTTTAATAGACGTTAATATCTGTTGTTCTTCAGGATCTGTTATATCTTCCCACGTTTCCCGAGGCGGTAAGGCACGACGTGACAAGAGTACAATTTGTGTCGCCCCTCGGTCCGCTATCCAATGAGCAAATGTGAGTCCGAGGTGCCCCAAGCCGCCTGTGATGAGGTAAGCATGGTGTGGACTGAGTGCCTTGTCCTTCTGTACTTGTGCCGACGGTGTCTTCTTCGTTAATCTCGCAACGTATCGGTCACGTTGACTGTGGTATAGAATTTGATTTTCAGATGATAAATCATCGTAGATGTCTTGCACGATTTGCTTATAGAGTGAACGATGGTCTGCTTCTGCCATATGGCCGTCGTCTACATTTACATCGATCAGACCACCCCATATGTCTGGGTGAGCGATTGAAACCGTTCGACCGAATCCCCATACAGGAGATTGAAAAACGGATAAAGGTTGTTCAGAGTGTTGATTGTCTACGGTGTGAACGTTGTGAGTGACAACCCACAGTTTCGATAATGGGATTCGAAATGGACTTTGACTAGACTGTGATAAGGTTTGTACGACATAAAGCAAATGATTATAAAAGTCCAAGGGTGTAAAGTCTAACTCACGTTCTCCTATACGACTTTTTTCATCCCCTATTCCTGCAATGTCTAAATTCCAGCAATACAACACGCGTAACGCCTGTTCGTCGGTCAGCCCTTGTGGATATAAATGATGGAATAATGTTATAAGATCCTCTTTACGGTCAGGGTTGATACAATAATGTCTCTCCCCTTTTTGCTCGAATGTTTTCCCAGAGTACACTAATGTTGTCGATGCGGGAATCTGCTCAGCTACACGTTCAGCAAATCCCTTTTTATCGGCAAAAATGAGGCAAGGGGCGTGTATACGGTCTATATCATCGTTAGCATGCTGTTTGTTGCC
This sequence comes from Caldalkalibacillus salinus, assembly GCF_016745835.1. Classification (NCBI taxonomy): domain Bacteria; kingdom Bacillati; phylum Bacillota; class Bacilli; order Caryophanales; family Bacillaceae; genus Caldalkalibacillus; species Caldalkalibacillus salinus. The sequence continues at coordinate 64,282 of NZ_JAERVL010000017.1, forward strand.
TTCGTTGTAGGTGAGCTGACGCTTTTTCTTTTCCCAAACAAGTGTGTAATACGGTTGTTCGTTGTTTTGAGGTATTTCCGAACGCTGGACCTTGCGTACTTCAAAGTCAGTGATGGTGCAGATCACTTGTCCCTCTTCATCCGTTATATCGATGTCACTTTTCATCGTGGCCTCATCAGTTGATGTTAATCGTATATGCCCCCAAGCCGAACGTATCATCTTCTTATCTGTTAGGAAATCAACTTGGCCAATAGAAGCAGGTAAGTACATATCGTTCCGTTCTTCATATCCCGCCGCACATGCCACCCCTTGGAAACAAGCATCGACTAACGTTGGATGTAGAAAGTCTTTTTGTTCAAACGTGACTTCTGGCGCTAATGTCACATGTAAATGAGCTTCTTTTTCTCCTTGCCATATGGCGTTGATGACTCTAAAAGCTGCTCCGTAGTCTAATCCGATCTGACGCATATAATGGTAGTGACTGTCTATTTCTATCGTGTCGCAGGTCGTTTTAAACGATTTTAGATCTACTATCTTCAATTGAGATGGCGCCACTAGCGTGTCGTGACCATTGTTCATGAAGTTTCTTCACTCCTTTCTGAATGCTATATATGGAGAACAAGAACTTACCGCTAGTCTCCTCAACGATCACCTGTACCGTGACAGCTTCATCAGCCATAAGCAATGGTTCATGAAAACGAATATCTTGAAGTGAAGGTTTCGTGTGATGATATAAATCAGCTACCATGAGTCGGATCATTTCAATCAAACAAGCGCCTGGTACTACGACATTCCCTTGAACACGGTGGTCGTTGAGCCAAGTCAAATCTTCTAGTCGCAACGTTGTTTGCCATATCCTTTTGCCCGTCAGGTTTGCAATCGCAATCTCCTTACCCTTAAAACCAGCATCTTTTTCTCGTGGCCCTTGATCGAACCAATAACGACGCCTTGACCAAGGGTACTGGGGCAAAGCCACAAAACGATGCGTTGAATCGAATAGGGCCTCCCAGCGAGGTAACTGTCCACTTTCGTAACACTTGGCCAGCTGTTCAAGTAACTGTTTTTCTACATGTTCGTTTTCATTTAACACGTTCAAAGATAGCGTGTCATGATGATGCTCCTCTAACGCTATAACTTCATCAAATAAGGTCACAGATGCACGCCATTGGTCTGGCTGTACCCCTTCCATCGCTACCTTTATAGAGACGTTCTCGTATAATACTCGCCGGACGAGTTGGCCGATGTATGAGGTTGTCCCCTGAGTTGAATCGATCCCCCAGGATTTCCATAACGCCCCGAAAGCAAGGTAGACGGCTAACGCCGCTTGATTCTTTTGCTCCACATGTTCGAACACAGCTGCATCTTCCCTAAAAATATAATCTAGCAGAGACCAGTGATGGTTATTTTTTAATACATCGTCACATTGGACCAAGTACGCTCTGAAGACGTCATAACTCCGGAATAATTGGAAACAAATAGCCATCGTATCTTCTTTTAAGGGGGCGTACAGCCATGCTTTCCTATTACTTTGCTTTCCATGTTCGATTGAAAGATAGGCTTTAAGGTTTTCTATCAATTGTTGAGTATTATTCGCGATAACGGCATAACGGCATGGGAAGTGCGTCCGTTTCAAACTTAAGCTATAAGCGAGATCACCTAAATCTTGATATTGATCTATCATGATGAGATAACGTTGAATCAATTCATATAATTGCAATTCAGATTGTGCAGAAAAAGGAAATAAGTAATAACGATGATCTTCATCTTGTACATGAGATTTGCTAGACACGTTTTCTGAGCTGGTTTGGCCGTCTGTGCCGTCAAGAGAAGGTGGCTCAGTTAGAATGACGTGAGCGTTGGAGCCCCCAAACCCGAATGAACTCACACCGGCTATAAATGGTTTTTCCTTTGCTAATTCTTCAGTTTTGGTGGTTTCTAGTAACACTTCTGTATGATTTCGATCAAAGGGAATGTGCGGATTTGGCTTTTCATAGTTGATATGTTGGGGTACCTTAGCTTTTGAAACAGACAACGCGACCTTAATAAGGCCTGCCACTCCTGCTGCTGACTCTAGATGGCCAATGTTGGTTTTTACGGACCCGATACGAAGCTTGTCAGCTTGGATTTGTTGTTTGTCCCTACTTATCACTTGATGTAACGCGTCCACTTCGATAGGGTCACCTAATGGTGTGCCCGTACCATGCGTTTCTATGTAATCTACGTCCTGTGGTGCAACATTCGCTTTGCGGTACGCTTCTTTTAATACGGCGACCTGCGATTGTCCGTTAGGCGCTGTGATACCATTACTCCGTCCGTCTTGATTAACAGCACTCCCCTTAATCACAGCGTATATCCGGTCTTCATCCGCTAAGGCTGCCTGTAGGGGCTTGAGAATGACGATACCGGCCCCTTCGCCTCTGACATACCCGTCTGCTCTATGATCGAATGTTTTGCACTGACCGTCAGCGGCCATCATACCCGCCTTTGAAAAAGCCACCGTCACTTCCGGTGCAAGGATAAGGTTAACCCCTCCAGCTACAGCCATGTCAGCCTCGCCATGATGAAGGGTTTGACATGCCATGTGTACAGCAGTCAGTGAAGACGAGCAAGCGGTATCAACGGCTAAACTCGGGCCCTTAAGATCAAAGGTGTAGGCGATGCGGTTCGCTGCAATACTATGGGCATTGCCAGTCATTGGATAAATATCATAAGCGCCGCTATGGTTATTGATTAATTGTTGACCATAATCATTTGTCGATATACCAATGACAGTGCTTGTACGAGAACCATTAATATGTTCACGTGGTAGGCCGGCATCTTCGAAGGCTTCCCAACAAACTTCTAACAGTATCCTTTGTTGGGGATCCATATGCTCAGCTTCTCTAGGGGATATGCCAAAAAAACTAGCATCAAACTGATCAATGTCTGGTAAAAAGCCACCTTTTTTTGTGCTCATTTTACCGGGCGTTCCTGGTTGTGGATCATAATACGTCTGCAAATCCCAACGATCCTCAGGGACTGTGACGATACCACTACGTCCTTGTTCTAATAACTCCCAAAATGCTTCTTTATGCTCAGCTCCAGGGAATCGACAACCGATCCCTATAATAGCGATGTCTTGATCCTTGTCCATTGTTTTATCGTACGACTCTGAAATGACACGCGCGTGATCTTGATCTGATTCTGCTGTCGTAAAACTGAGTATGTAGTCCGTTAAGGCGCGAACATTAGGATAGTTATACAACATGGTGGGCTCTAGTGAGAGATCAAGCGCTTTAGATAGATCACCCGTCAGCGTGACAGCTTGAGCAGAATCCACACCGTAGTGACTAAACGGACTTTCAGGAGAGATATCCGCTTCATTGAGGTCAAGCTGTTGGGACAAATGCTTGATTAACCCTCTCTCAAACTCGTCTCTACTCATATCATGCGCAACAAATGGTTTATGATTGAATTTATTCATTTAATTCCCATCCCCAGTCACAAATTTTTAAGGTTGAGTCAACATATTGTTGTTTGTGAACTTTTCTTTTTATCACACGTGTTTGATGGAAATATCGGCTTCACATTGTGCTTTTATAATCTCGGAGATAGCATGTAACTGTTGCTTGAAATAGAAGTGTCCGCCAGGAAATAAGTATGAGGTCAATGCCCCCGTAAATAATGCCCTCCAAGCGAGTAAGTCTTGAATGCTTACTTCTTGATCTTCCACCCCACCTAGTATAGTAACGTTGCACGATAAAGGGGGTGCAAGCGAATCGTCGTATTGGTACGTCTCAAATAATTTAAAATCATTTCTTATCACAGGTAATAACACTTTCATGAGTTCAGGATGATTCAGTATGTCTTGGTGGGTACCGCCTAACTTTAGGAGTTCTTTCTGTATTTCATCATCGGGTAAGAGATAACGTTGTGAAGGTTTTTTATCTAGATGTGGAGCATGGCGCGAAGAAAGGAAAATATGATCGGGTAAAACTTGCCATTTCGTGTACAGAGACCTCGCTAGTTCGAAAGCTATAATAGCGCCCATACTATGCCCAAATAGAGCAAATGGTTGATGGACATAAGGCTTAATGACGGTTGTTAATGTGTCAACCAATGTGTACATATTCGTTTGACAGGATTCACTCAACCGTCCCTCCCGCCCTGGCAATTGAACGGGACAAATGCAGATATGAGTATTGTCAAAGTACGATTCCCACGGGTAGTAGGTGGATGCCCCACCACCTGCAAATGGAAAACAAAAGATTGGATAGTCTGTGTGACTCTGTGGTGTAGATGTTAACCATGTTTGATCTGGCATGAGATCTACTCCCCTATCCCTATAACTAAGGTCATTTTGTTCTTTTAATGTAGTCAATAATACCTAAACTGTGAGTTTTACCCATTGTATAACAATTCATGACATTTTAAAACAGCATTTTGACACAATACCCATTATTTTGCATATTTAGAAAAGCGAAAAATATACAACAAAAGGCTTAATGTCGCGACATCAAGCCTTTACATTTTATTTACAAAAAATTAAAAATTCATGTTTTATACAGTTCATTGATTGACATATATTGTAATTCACCTGGCCATTGTAGGTGGGTTGCACATACTGATAAGGTATAATCGTCATGTAAGCTATATTGCTTAAAATGGTATTTATTACTATTTTGTGAACGCCATAATGTTGCCGTATTTCCTTCTTCTCTTGACTCTGGCTCAAATATGATATTGTTCCCTTTTTTCAACACTGTGAAAGAATCTAAAGGTAAAGATAACCCTTTTCCTATCGCTTTGATATAACTTTCTTTTAACGTCCAAATATCAAAGAAAAGTGCTAATCGTTCGGGTTTTGAGAGCTGGAAGAGCAACTCATTTTCACGTGTGGTAAAAAAACGTTGAGCGACGGCCATGTCTGTCTGACGAATGTATTCCACATCGATGCCAACCGGAAAATGATCCACGGCCCCTACCACCCAATCTTTCGCATGGGAAAGATTGAAGTGGACATCAGGATGATGAGCTAAGAGAGGCTTCCCGTATTCATTCTCCGTAAACAAAATATCTTGTATCGGCTTTTGTAACTTGTGAGATAGTATTTTTCTGATTAAGACATGTCCAACAAACGTCCTTGCCGCATCCTCCTCCTTGTAGTATCGCAAGATCCTCTCTTGCGTTTCTTTTGGCAAAAGTGGCATGAATTCCCGATACATCTCATTCGGGACACCCTCGGATATGTTCACGGCATATAGTTGCACTCGTTTCACACTCCTTTTTAATCATCCACGCGTGCTTCTACACAATCGATGATAAATCGTTCTAAATCCAGCCCTTCTTGGGCCGCTTTTTGTTTCGCTTTCTCTTTTAATGCCTTAGACCCCCACCCGACAAACGGGACCATATCTGATTCTAAAGTAATTTCATGTGGTCTCACGTTGACCTCGCCATTTATTAAGCTTTGGCGCAGTACTTCAATTTCATCACGATACTCTTTTTGCTGTACGGGAAGGACACAGGGTTTGACAAAAAATCTAAGTGTCGAAGTCGCTTCTTCCGCTCGGACATTTTTCGGTCCCACTGCTTTATATATCATATCTATGCAATCGTAAATGACAGACTTCACGTGTTTGGGCTGCGTAAATTCAAAACCGATTTCTCCCTTTTTCATGATCCGTTCGTTTGTACTTGCAGTATAAACAGGTTTAAATCCCAGCTCTTCTAACTCTTGTTCATCTAATACATCTTCACGTTCAGTCTGTAATAGCACCCCTGATACTGAATCGACTTCAACGACCCTCGCGAGCTCCCCTTCTTGATTGGTGAATGGCTGATACAAGTAATAGCCCGTTTCCTCATGGATATGGGCATGCTGGTTTGTCTGTTTTTCAAATAATGCGAGATGGGCGTCGATGTCTTCCTTTTGTACAAAATGAGTTTTCAACCCCCGATACGTTTTCAGCTCAGACGGGAGATCACCTGACTTGATACGCAGAAAGACCGTTGTAGAGGACACTTTGATATTGTGTTTGTCTTTGAGGTAATCTGCCACGTCACGCGGGGTCATCCCCGGTTTGGTGAATGTTTGCGTCAAATCTATTACATCATGAAAGTGATAAACATAAGTCCCATCAATTCTCCATGTTTCTTTATTCCAGGGTGTTAACCTTTTCTTAATCGTTTGCTCTGTCACTTGCGCAAGCACTGACGCTTCTTTTGTCGTCAGCCCATACGCCTCTAACGTATCTTTTAACTGTTCAACAGATTCTTTTTCAAAAATGTGCTCTCCCTCTTTGCCTCTCTTGTAAGCCAATTTTTTGCGCTCTATAAAATATGCTAGTAATGGCTCGTTAATATGTAGTTCATTTATGACTTCTTGCTTCGTATACAACTATATCGACCACCTATATTGATATATAATAATGTTCTGTCATTATTTTATCATGTTATTTATTAAAATACTATTGTTATATATTATTATTTAATAACAATGTGCTTGTTGTTTTAATTTAATATATAACAAGTATTATTAATAAATAGAATTAATATTAAAGCCTAAAAATTGATTGTTTTTAAGCATGCTATGATAATATTTCATAGAAAATAATCTATTAATAAACTATAATAGATAGTGCATTAGATAATGAGATGAATCATATAGACATAATATAATCAGGTGATGATATGCAAACAAATGAATTATCAATAAAATTAAACTCATTAGGGTTTCAGTCTGAAGAAAACAACAATCCTGAATTAATGGAGGGAGTAAAGAAGACACTTGTTTTTTTAGAAGAGAAGAATCATTTACGTCAAATAGAATACATGATAGACGAACAGGAAAAAGAACGGCGTTATGCGTTTGAACATTTTACAGACGACATGATGCTCTACTATTACATACATAGGCCGACACATATCAGGGCCGACTATAGTAAAAAGCAAGGCTCAATAAAGGAATACATCAGAGACTTAATGCAGTTCTATGGTCTTCTCGTCATGCACAGTGAAACATTACAGCAAGATGTGAAATCGTACGTCCCTGGCTCGATATTGAAGAATATTGAGAAACGACATGTTCGCCATTTTCAATACTGGTTAAGGGATGAAGCTACCCTTCGCAACGGTAAAAAAGGCTATAGTATGGCGACTATGTTGAAGAAAGTGACGATCGTAAAATCGTTTTTAAAATGGCTCTATGAGGTGGACTATATCAGTTATCCCGTATATGAAGGCTTTCTGAGCAATCAGCTGCGGATGAAGGATCGGCCTAGACGCGATCTCACCTATGATGAGGCTAAGATGTTAATCGATTACTATCAAAATCATCCAAAGAACCATGCCCTACTGACGCTGTTCGCTACGAGTGGGTCACGAAGCAGAGAGATTGCGATGGCTAACTGGTGTGATCTGTATCAGAGTGGTCCTGACGTCTATTTGCGTACAGATACAAAGGGGGATAAAGAAAGGGATGTCCTCATCCTTCCTGTCACTTTTGAACGCTTACAAACTTGGCGAAAAAGATTACGACTGAGCCCCGAACTTGACCCAAGTGACAGTACTCCACTGTTTACAACGGCCCGGGGCAATCGTTATAACGCTAGCGATCTCACGAGATACGTGCGAAACATCATCACCCAGACGCAGCTTCCTTTTCTAAAATTTAAAGAAGGGAACGTCACCCCTCATTGGTTTAGGCATTACTTTGCCCAAGAAGCGCTCAATAGTGGCGCTGATTTGTACGACATTATGTACACATTGGGACATGCAAGTGTGCGAACAACGGAGGTTTATTTAAGCGGATTGTTACAGAAGCGAAAGAATGTGGCGCGACACTTAAGAGATAAAGCGTATTGAGGGAAATAGGGACGCAAGTGTTTCAGACGGGGGAATGATGCGTGCCCACATAGCGGTATAATATAGACCCCTGATCAGGACCACAAAAAATAGGCTACGGGAACCACTCCTTCTCTCCGTAGCCTTGCTTTGTGATGTCTTGCCGCTTACTCTCTGTGTTTATGATGGTGTTTTTTGTACTTATCAAAAGGGGGAACAAAACCGTTTTGCTCTAGTTTAGAGTAATGCTCATCCATATGATCGATGATTTGTTGTCCCTTCTCTTCTGACAGGACACCGTAGTCGACGTATTTTGAAATAACCTCTTTTTTCTTATCCATAATCTCTCTGGTTAACGCGCTGATTTCGTTTTGTTGTTCTTTTGTTAATTGAACAGTGGGTTGAGCCTCTTCCCCTGTTTCTGACGGTGAAGCAAAGGCGATATCACTATTGACTACAGCTGCCCCTACCAATAATGTTGTGAGCATGGTCACGGTCATCAATGTAATCCCTAATTTTTTCATGAGACAAACCTCCATTTCTTGGTTTGTCTCTATTCTGTCTTATATACATTAAAATATGTGTCATGTTTGAAAATTTTTACCTGCTTACACTGGTATGTTTGACAGTAAGATTACTCTTTACTTTATAACTCTAAATGTGTAAACACCCGGTTGACTATCGTAACCACTTCCGCTCTCGTGATGTGGGCCTTTGGCTTTAACTCGTTCTTTTCACCCACTACGATCTCGCTTGCCACTAAATGTGTCATTGCATCCTTAGACCAATTGGCCACATCAGCGTAGTCTGTAAAAGCTTTAAGACTTATATCAGTGTCGATAGCCTGTAAATCGTTGATGCCTACCTGATTGAGCGCATTGAATAACATGGTCATTGCTTCTTGCCTCGTTATAAATTGGTGTGGGCGAAATGTACCGTCTTCATATCCTTTAACGATGTTGTATTCGACAACCGCTTGTATATCACTGGCAAACCAATCATCTTGATGGACGTCTAGATATTTTTGGTGATCAACGTCTTCTTTTGCTATTCCTAAGGCGCGGACGAGCAATGTAACAAATTCTGCTCTGGTCATGTTACGATGGGGAAGAAACTCTGTCTGTGACACGCCTTGGATGACTAAACGTGAAGCCAATGCCTCAATGTCTTGTTGGGCCCAATGCTGCTGGATATCTTCGAATGTCTTATCATACTCGAACAGAACATAGTTTCCCATAGACATACTTTTTAACTGGACAGAGCATGCATCGTCACTTTCTCTAACCGATGTGAGAACGGGTGTAAATGTACCATCATTTCTTAGCAGCATTCCGTTGATGCTACCTCTATCAATATGATTACAATCAACACGGTTTAGGCTAATAAAATGATCGAAATATTTGGCATAAGATTGAATGTCATTAACTTGCTCTTCGTGTGCCGTGCTCAAATAAAAACGCACGGGATCCGTCAACGGTTGAATACCTAGTTTCTTTTTCATGTTTGCGATTGTGTCTTTCATCTGCTCATTCATGTGTGCTAGTTGTATGAGAAGTCGTTTGTCCTGCTCAGTAAAAGGCTCAGCCTGTTGTAACTTTAAGGCGTGAAAAGGCACAACATAACCTAGCTCCATCGTACTAATTCTAAATTGAGCCTTCTCTTCACTCATTCGTTGGGCCAATAAGATAGGAAGTTCTACAGTTAATTGCTTTATTTCTTCCCTTATAGTGATATCAATATCTTTTTGACCTTGTTCAAGGTATGAGAGAAGTTCCTTCTCATCTACAGTAAATACAGCAATATGAGCATCATCATCAGTTATGTTAATTTTTAATTCACCGGGACCGTCATAGTCATAAGAATCAGGTTTAGGATTTGGGGATGGACTGGAATGAGGTGGTGACGTCTCATCCTCACTTGAAGGTAAACGGACGACTGTTATCATATACTGTTGCTGTATTATCCCATCTTCTGCTGTTACCGTAATAGTAATGTTATTTTCTCCCGTGTCAAGTGAAATGGGAGACGTTGCTTGACCACTTTCGACTCTTTCTTCATTCACGGTTAACAAGGCCTTCGGATCATAGACCTCAGCTGTCACTGTTAAATCCGTTACATTATAAGCGACTTCCACATCGTACATGTATCTCTCAGGTGAGAAGTCAGGCTCTAGTGTCCCATGGCTCAGACGAAGCCCCGTCAAGTTACTTACATCGGACGGTGGAACCGCACGTTGCACGTTTAGCGTATACGTTTTTAATGTGACACCGTCAGGGGCTACTGATTGTACCTCAATCGTATTATCTCCTACCATTAACGGGATTGGAGCGGAAGGTATTCCGTTATGAACCTCTTCCTCATTCACTGTGAGTCGAGCGTCATGGTCAACCGCAGTAGCTGTGATACGTATCTGATCAGTATCATGCTCAACATAAACGTCATAAGTGACAACCTCTGGTGTAAAGGCGGGTATTAGTGTGCCGGGACTGATCTCCAAGTGTTCAAGTGTTGCTCCAGAGTAAGGCTCCGTTCTAAACGCCATCACTTCACTCACTGTACGACCTCTGGTATTTGTGGCATAAGCTCTGACTTCGTACTCTACTTGAGACAAAAGGTTGTCTAACTGAACGATGTATTCGTCTCCCGCTATAGATACAGCTGGGACATCTACAAACACTGTTTCATCCTTTTCTCTGTACTGAATGCCTCGTTCTGTTACTTCTGCTCCACCATCAAAACTGACATGCGCTGTGATAGTTGCACTCCTTTGCGTGATTTCATCTACTCCGGCAATACTCACGCCTGGAGGTTGTATGGCATTAAGAACTATTCCTGTATCGATCACCAAGGAACCTCCACCTACATTGGCGTCGTGATATTCGGATGGTGGAACGGTAACGGACACATTATCAATATCTTTATTATCCGGGTAACTATCCATCCCATTGCCCACCAGTGTGACGTGAACGGTTGTGTTGTCACTTCTTTCTATGCTGCCTACTTCAACACCATTTGGGAGATTTTCAACCATCCACTCTTCAGCATTAAGCTCATGAGCAAAAGTCCCCCCATCAATGTTAACTATAATTATTTTTCCATCTTCCTTACCTTCCCATATGTCTTGTGGTTGAGACAATGAAAGTGATGCTGAGTCATTGTGTGCTATGATTGACATAGGACTTGTTATCAAGTCCGTATCAATGGATAAAACTTGATGAGAAATTTCGATACGCATGTCATGATCAGCGTCGAAATCCGTGCCATCATATTTCAATGTCACGTCTGCTTGTTGAGGTTGCATCAACTGAACCGTTTCGATGGTCACACCATACGGGGCATCTAAAAGTGTTAAATCTTCTTCATTGATGGTAAGGCTGTTAAAGTCAACATCTTCAAGGTAAATCTGTATGGTGGACTCATCTAAGTTGCCTTCATGGAGGGGTTCATCCGCTTGTAGATGGGCTTGGGCCTGGAGCATTTGCTTGACATGAATACGCTGAGTGCTGGAGTCATGTTCTTCTCTCCAAGCAACATGAAGACGATCTCCATGCTCAAAGAGTGTGGGTTTATCCGCCTCTTGATCAGGATCATGGTTCAAACCAGCTACTTGAGCCCCATCTACAAACGACCACTGTTCTCCATCATATTTTTGTACTCTAATGTTTTTGACATAATTGTTTTCAGCATGTTCTTCAGTCCAAGTAAGATATAGCGCACCATTGTACACTTGAAATCTTGGATGAAATGCCATCATGTCTGATCTGAAATTAAGGCCGCTACTCTCCCCTCCATCTACCCACTCCCATGTGTCACCATCATATCTCTGCATCCTAATTTGATTTAAAGTAAAATCATCATGGTCATGCGTAGCTTCAATCCAGGTGAGATATATATCGTCATGATAACTGACAATGTCAAGTTGAGATTCTACTATCTCTGACTCCTGTCCATATTTAATCCCACCATCGTCAACGAAAGTCCAATCCTCACTCCCCTCATATTGCATCACACGTACCTTATTTGTATCAGTTACCCAAGCAGCGTACAATTGCTGATTGGCGATCGCTAATCGTGGCTGTTTTGATGAATGTTTCGCTTTTTTTTCGTATAGCCCGTACTTAGACCACCCGTCCAGACTCGTCCATACACTCCCATCGAAACGGCTCACACGAGGGTAGTATTCACCGTTGGCAAATTCAGTCCAGGTGGCATATAAAAAATGCTCTGTAGCTAATAGGGAGGGATGTGTTGCGGAAACGTTTATATTTGCATTAATGTTTCTCCTATTTTCACCAGGAATGTAATCCTGTATAGTTTCCCATTCGGTTCCATTGTACCGCTTTACACGGATCGTTTCTGCGCCAGAATCTGCACCCGAATCGTCAGGGGCTTCCTCCTCCCAAATAACATAGAGGTGATCCTGGTAAACAGCTAATTGTGGATTCAGCGCATATTCCCCATCGCTGACCACAGATTGGCCGTCTATACCGGAAGAAACCCACTCACTATTTTCACCATTTTCATTGTACCTCTTAACGTGGACTTCTTTATCTGCTACGTATGCCGCATATAGCTCATTTTTGTATGGGACAAAGGAAGTAGGGTGACTATTAACGACACCAGTGACTGATCCGTTATGCACTTCACCTTGTATTTCCTTCCATAATGTTGGCATACTCATCATTTGAGCCTCAGCAACGCCTGGTAAGGCACCCATCATTAATAACAAACATAATAGGTTCGCAACAACGGGTTTCACTCCTTTTTTCAATATAAACGCCTCCGTGAATATTTTCATTGTCAGACTAACTGATAGACATACGAATGACGAATTTTTAGTTACATATTTTAATTTGGGTTAAACATCCTCTCTTATGACTTCCATTATGTAATGTGATGCCTCATCATTATGACCCACATGTATTTCTATCTCATTCATGCCTTCATGTAGATCCACCTCTTGACGATGACCACTTTCAACAGCACGGCCGTTAATCTTAATTTCAACATCACTTTCCTGAGCAGTGGCTGTAACACTAACCGACTGATACGAGTTCGGGACATCTGCGCGGTACGTATAATGCTTTGGATTAAACTCTGGCTGATAATTTATGACATTAGATCGAGGTCCTCTTAATTCAATTGAGTTTAGGGATGGCGCTGTTTGATCTCCTTCTCTCGTGACGTGAACCATGTATGTGTCTTCCATTTGACCATCTGCAGATGTAACTTCTATCGGAATGACGTTATCGCCTTGTTGTAGATGAATATTTTGCGAATATGTCCCACTGGCAACGTTTTCTCCATCAACCTTGATCTGCGCTTGACTATGAAGTGCTGTTGGTTTCACACGAATGGACGTCCTGCTTTGAGGTACATCGACGTTATAAGAATACTTTTTGGGATTAAAAAAAGGATGAAGGGATTCATTCTCAATTGACAAAGCAGTGAGGTACGGTGGGTTTTCGGCTTCAAATAACTGAAAGTCCTGTATTGAAATCAAATTAGGATTACAATGCATACCTCTAGGAAAGGATAGCATGGCGTATCTCATTTTTCTCGGTGGACGCAACTGTTGATCAACACGACCACCAGCAGAGTCCATAATGGTTTTTGGCTCAGGGTTATCCACGCTGCCTCGTAAATCCGTAGAATAGACAACGTAATCCTGTGGCCAGCCAGCATGAGTTAAGGGATAAACAACCCAACGCCCCACCCAAAACGTCTCTCCCAAATCAACTGTCAGCCAACCTGGGACGCCCCACGCTAACCACCGTTTCGTCAATTGCATTGATTCGTCAACTGCTCGTTCAGGAGCATAGGGTAAAATCGTATTGTGAGCAGTGACGGGTTTATGGCGGGCAATGTTTTTTGTGCTCATATGACACCCTCCTTTCTATTACTTCATTACAACTTAATGTTCATTTTAATCTCTAGGTGGGTAGATTCCGTTTAAAGCGATGTAATAGCGGACCTCAGGGTGTGGTTCGGCTCCTTGTAGGTCAGGAAGGGCAAAGGTATTGTGACCATCTCCACCGAATTTGTTTCCCAGTAAACTAAATAGGGCTGTATTGTTTGAAAGGCTTAACAGTTGACCATTACAAATTGTCCATTCCCGTGGCGCATATAAATAGGGGAATAAGCGAATCTCTCCTAACATCTGATCCATTTCTCTTCACCTCCCTCTATACCTTCCTAATAAATTATAGCAAAAATTAGCAATTTTATATGATAAAAGTTATAATTTTTTTAAATTACTGCAATAAATGCAACTTTTTTCCTAAACATAGCCACTCTATCAACTAAACAGCATAAAAGTAACAGACAACGCGGGATTGTCTGTAAGCAAGGATTTCTTTAATACAATCGAACGAATATTTTTTATACTACGATGGATTTATATCTATTCTATGACCCCCTTACTAGACTTTAACATTGGTTTTAAATATTGATTTTAATGAGCTAACCTCTCAACTTAGGATCAAGTAAGTCTCGTAAACTATCCCCTAATAGGTTGAAACAAAGAATGGTAAAGACAATAAACACTGTGGGGAATAACGCTGACCATGGGGCCATTTCCATATACCGTCGGCTCGCATTTAACATTGATCCCCAGGACGGATCAGGTGGCTGAATACCAAGACCTAGAAAACTCAATGCCGCCTCCGTTAAAATCGCACCGGATAAGGCCAATGTGATCTGAACGAGAAACGGCGCCATAACATTCGGTGTAATGTGCTTCAAGATGATGCCTATAGGCTTCACCCCGATGGCGCGTGCACTCTCGATGAACGCCATATCTTTTACAGCTAACACGGCTGCTCGAACCGTTCTGGTAAAAACAGGTGTAAACACGATACCGATGGCAATCATGTTGTTCGTGAGACTCGGGCCTAACACGGCAACGATGGCCAAGGCGAGTAAGAGGTCAGGAAAAGCAAATAATACATCCATTCCACGCATAATCGTATGATCTACCCACCCTTGCAGGTAGCCAGATAGTAATCCGAAAACCAGCCCCAGTGAGGCGCCAATGCCGACAGAAATGAGGCCGACCATCAGAGAGACTTGCGCCCCATAGACCACACGGCTAAAAATATCTCTGCCCATCTCATCCGTACCGAACCAAAATTGTGCACTAGGTCCCTCTAAATAATGCTCGGAAAACATGTCTGCCGGATCGTATGGGGCGATCCACGGGGCACAAACGCTGACCGAGAAAATAATAAAAATGCCGACCAAACCCATGAGTGCTATTTTATCCTTTTTTAATCGTTGGACTAAGTCCATCAATTTAAATCACCCATTTCCACTCATTTCGTATTAAACATTGTTTTTTATTTGATCTCCCAACCTTTGGGTTCCTGTCTATCGATAAGTAATTCGAGGATCTAAGTAGGCGTAAAGAATATCAACTAGGAGGTTAATCATGACGAAGATGAAAGCCATAAACAATACAGCGCTTTGGACAACTGGGAGATCTCGCTGATGAATCGCCGTTAATACTAGCTGCCCCAAACCTGGTAAGGAGAAAATTTGCTCTACAATGACCGCACCACCTAAAAGATAACCGACCTGCATCCCAATGATAGTCAGAATGGGAATGAAGGCGTTTCTTAGGGCGTGGCGGAATATCACGATTCTTTCAGGTGCCCCTTTGGCACGTACCGTGCGGATAAAATCCTGGCGCAGGACTTCTAAGACGGAAGAGCGTGTCATTCTCATCACCGCGGCGGCCATACCTGTACCCAAAACAAGCGCAGGTAGAAATAATATCTGAAGATTCTTCAGCGGATCTGTCCAATAGCTTACATAGCCGACCGGAGGGTAGTAGGAAAATTGAACTGATAACGTTAAAATTAACAGTGTGGCTAAAGCAAAATTAGGAACTGAGACACCGAGAAGTGCTATGACACGAACACCGAAATCTGTCCTTGTGTTTCTTTTAATGGCGGCTAGAATCCCTAGTGGAATGGCAAGTAACCAGGCAATGATGGAAGCAAACACTGTCAGCTCCACTGTGACTTTAAACCTATTTAGGATGTCTGGTAAAATTGCCTGTCCCGTACGTAGAGAGTGGCCAAAGTCACCCACCAGTACGCCCGATATCCAGTCGATGTACTGGCGATATAATGGCGATGTGAGCCCAAACTCTTCCTGTAGCTGTTCAATCGCTTGCGGTGTCGCTTCTGTCCCAAGTATGATACGCGCCACATCACCTGGCACAATTCTCATAATGAAAAAGACGAAAATGCTTATACCGACCAGAACTGGAATGAACATAAAAACACGACGAACAATATAAGCTGCCACCATTATTCCTCTATGAACGTGTTTAAAAAATTCTCTGGGTGATGAGAGGTCGGTTGGAATCCTTGCACTTCTTGTCTAGACACCAAATACATCTCTGGGGAGACTAAGAAAAGATTAGGCGTAAGGTCGATTAAAGCTTTTTGTGCCTCAGTGTAGATATCGATGCGCGCCACTTCATCACTTGTTCTCTTTCCTTCGTCAATGAGTTGATCATAGTTTTCATCTGAGAATCCCCATACATTAGCACTCCCATTCGTTTCAAAAAAGAAGCCTAACGCACGATCCGGGTCTGTTCCTGCTCCATTCCTCCCCACGAGCATCTCGTGATCTCTGTTGCTCCAGGCATCAATATACTGCCCCCACTCTAGCTGCTCAATTTGTGCGTTAATGCCAATGACCTCAAGCTGTTGTTGTAAAACCTGTGCTGTCTCTATCATATCGGGGTAAGTCGAAGCGGTTGAAATCGTGGTATCAAAGCCAGCTCCGTACCCCGCTTCATCAAGGTATCGTTTTGCTTCTTCTATATCTTGCTGATACAGCTGTTCTTGTGACACGTCATAAGACCAATGACCTAATGACGGTGGTATTGGACCGGTGATGACAGCATCTCCTCGCCAAACCATATCGATTAACGCTTGGCGGTCAATAGCCAAACTGATCGCTTGACGTACCTTATGATTAGAAAAAGGTTCAACATCAAAATTAAAACCAACATAACTATACTGATTTGATTGATACCCATTCACAACCAAATCGTCATGATTTTCTACAAGGGGAATTGACGGTGAAGATAATGGGGTGACGTGTACTTCACCTGTACGGATGGCCGCCAATCTAGAAGACTCGTCTTTCATCGTGACATAATAGATCCCATCTAATCGTGGTTGCCCCTCCATAAAGTACTTATCATTCTTCTCTAACATCACATGCGTATCAGGTACCCACTCCACAAGTTTAAAGGGACCCGTTCCCACCGCCACTTGCATTAAATCTCCGTGCTCCTCCACCACTTCTTGGGGAACAATGGCCGCATTAACACTCGCCACGTAAGATAAAAAGGGGCCATACGGCTCTTCGAGGACAATCTTAATCGCGTACGGAGAGATGACCTCTATGTCCGAGATACGATCGAAGTAGGACTTTGCAATAGAAGCAGTCTCTGGGTCTAATATTCTCTCAAAACTGTACGCTACATCGTTTGCGGTCATTTCTCTCCCATTATGAAACTGAACACCTTCACGTAAATGAAATATGTACGTGACATCATCGGGTTGTTCCCAATCCACAGCTAAGTCCGGTTGCAATGTCATATTTTCATCAAAATCTAACAAACTGTTGTAAAGTTTCTCATAGATTCGTATAGACGAATGGGCCGGAACCTTGTGCGGATCTAAACCAGCTGGCTCCTGATCGTTGGCAAACGATAGTACTTGTTCACCTAGCATGTCCTCTCCACTGTTATTCGGGATGGATACCGTTTCACTCCCATCTTTATCTGCCCCGCTTGAACAACTCACCAGTACAATCGTTGATAATAACAAAAATAAGGTGACGCGTATGACTGGCCGTGAGGATAAATTCATAGCCTTAGCCTCCTCTGTTTTTTAATCTAAGCGAAAATCATTTAAAAATATAAATTTCTATTTTTTATTAATTGCTCTATTCTATGAAACGTTTTTTTAATATATGATCACAGTATGTAAGCATAGAAAAACCCCCATACCTTTCACTACATTGGGGGCGATCTGACCTAAAAATAGATTTCAGGCTAAAATATTAAATTTTTGCGTCGCTCCCTACGATTGAGAGGATGCAACCACTTCTACTTTTATACGATCAGGGTCTTCAAAGTATACGGCATAATGCTCTGGGCCGCCGGCGTAAGGATGCTGATCACGATAAAGGATTGTAACACCTCTATGTTCTAGAGCTGTCGTGAGTTGATCTACTTGTGCTTTGGACTCCGCATGAAAGGCCAAGTGATTAAGCCCTGTACGACACCGGTGATAAGGGACATCGAGAAAGCGGGCTTCGGTTTGGACCAATACAATATAAGTGTCACCTAATGACCAGCTCACACCCTGCTCCCACTGTTGATAGCGCTCATAGCCTAGTTCTTCTAATAACCAACCCCAGAACGTCACTGATAGAGACAAATCTGATACGTATAATTCGATATGATGCAATAAACCTTTTGTCATACTCACCCTCCTAGCCAAAAGTGGTGTTCTTATGATTCAGTCATCTCTTAGGCGTTTTACATTGGCTGCAATCCTACCAAACATACATTCTTCATTTAGAGCTAAAGTCCTGCTTCTCATTCATGAGTGTGGTATTTAGCCATCCCATCTAGTCCGATATATAAAAAAGATAGGTTACCGTTTGTCATGTCTACTTTCATAGAGACAGCGGTAACCTACCTTCAATACGTATCTTTATAAAGATGGTTTGGACCTCAAACTTACCTTTTTATACTTTAAACTTGCTAATCACTTTTTGTAAGCTCTGAGCCATCTGATTCAATGTTTCGGCAGAGGCAGAAACCTCTTCCATAGAAGCTGTTTGTTCTTCGGTTGCAGCAGCCACGCTTTGCGTGTTACTAGCTGACTGTTGGGCGATATTGGCCACATTTTCGGCTTTTTCAACCATGCCTTGCGCGTTTGTATTCACTTGTTTCACAATCGTTGACACGTCCATCGCTTCATTAGCCACTTGCTCAATAGAGTGCACGATTTCGTTAAATACGTCACCTGTCATGTTGACCATATTAATACCTTCATCAACCACTTTTGTTCCATTTTCAATAGAAACAACGGATTTATCTGCTTGCGTTTGAACTTCATCTATAATGTCTCGAATTTGGCCTGCTGCTTCACCAGACTGTTCAGCCAGTTTCTTAACTTCCTCTGCAACGACAGCGAAACCTTTTCCTTGTTCTCCTGCACGAGCAGCCTCGATAGATGCATTTAAAGCTAAGAGGTTTGTTTGGTCCGCAATATCTGTGATCAACGTTACAATGTTCGTGATCTCATTAGATTTTTCGCCTAAGGAATGAACGACTGATGCGGTGTCCGTTACCGTTTGTTGAATGACATTCATCTGTTTGACTGTTTTGGTCACCACTTTATTACCACTGTTGGCTTTTTCGTTCGTGGAATTTGTTAACTGCGTTACGTGCTGAATAGATGAAGAAGCTTGCTCCATTCCTTTAGAAATTTCAGATGCACTTTCAGTAAACTGGATAGCACTATTCACCTGCACATCAGCTCCGGAGGAAATCTCTTGAACGGAAGAAGAGATATGATGTGCCGTATTTTGTGTTTGTTCGGCACTTGCAGATAACTCCTCTGATGTCGTTGCCACTTCTTCTGAATTGGAGTGAACTTGACCAATTAAATGACGAAGGTTAGCGGCCATCTGATTAACAGCTTTAGAAAGCATGCCGAACTCATCATTAGAAGTGACAGATACCTCTTGTCTTAAATCTCCGTTGGCAATCGCCTCTGTTGCTGACATGAGTTTTCTTAGTGGATTGTTAATAGAGTTCGTGATCCAAAGCATGAGCGCGATACCGAACACGATAGCAATGCCTATGATGACGATAGTCGTGATATAGATACCCTGACTCGCTGATGCAATCTCATCCATATCGATCGTACCCATAACAGTCCACCCTGTTTCTGGGTTAGTAAGGTAGACGGCTTGCATTTGTGTGCCATCATCGCTTGTATACTCAAACTGGCCTGCAGGGCTTTTTTGGAGATCTTCAACTAAATCTGGGTCGGCTTCCGTCCCTGCTTCAATTGTAGGGTGCGCAACGTATTTATAGTCTTGGTCTAAAATGGTCACATAACCATTTTCACCGATGGAAATACTACCTACTTCGTTAGAAAGGTTGTCCAAACTTAATACAATACTCACAACACCGGAACCGTCTTGCGCTGCTGTAGATGGAACGACAATAATCTTACCGTCCTGGGCAACAAAAGCGTTCCCAACAAAGAATTCTCCTCTATTATTCATGGCATCTATATACCAATCACGTTCTCTTGGGTCAAAGCCATCCGCGAAATCTTGTTGCGGAGAGTTAAGGAGCATCCCTCCAGACTCTGCATACTGAACATGGTCATATTCCTTTTTAACAGCCTTAACTGGGTCTATGATCATTCTCACATCGGGACTCGCCCATCCATCGACCATACTGCCTTTTACTGTACTAGATAGATACTCTAAGTCTTCAAATGTAGTTTGGATCAATTGACTTAAATCATAGTTAACAGCATCAATTTTCTCTTCTGTATTGTTCATGATCTGATCCGTTATTTCTCCATCAGCACTTTGATAAGAAAAAATACCTAGTGCACCCGTAGGTATGAGTAAGATCACTAAGAAAGCAATAATCAGGCGATTTCTTACTGTCATGCTTGTATCTAGCTTAAATTTGTCTTTCGGGTTGGAAGGTTTCTCCTTCCCTGTTCTGGGCGGGGTGTCTTGACTCGACTGAGCTTTGTTCCCCTTTTGGGTTTGTTGTTGAATGCGTTTCTGTAAGTCTTTCAATCTACTTCACTCCTATCCTTGTGCCTATCCGGCTATAAGTTTCTTTTTAAAGTATGTGTCTCTCCTATGTATTGATAGACCATCATATCATACAACAAATTTCTACAAATTATCCACGCTGGTAAAAGTGTCATTGTTTTAAAAAAACGGGATTATAGACCTAGTTTTAATCTTTAAATTTCCATTTGCATTGACAGTATATTTTTGTTAGCGAAAAATTATGAGTCTTGCTATTACGCTTTTTATAAAGCCAAATGTGTAGATCTGAAGCTGTAAAAATTAGTGAATGAAATTTCTGTAAAATGAGTCTTTTATACTATTTTTCGTATTTGACAGCTTTTAAATTTATCGGTTATAGTTTAGTAGATTTTACCTACAAGCGGATAGGAGCGTGGTAACAAAATCACACTTAGAGAAAGAGACTGATCCAAAAACTGGTTAAAAAGTCTCTAGTTTTCAAACTCTTTAGAGAAACTATACTTTAGGAGGGGTTCATTATTTTTACTCAATTAAAAGGTAAGCGTCAGTTTCGTTTAACAGTCCTTATTTTAGTCTTATTCGTCGCTTCATTTAGTCTAGTTCCAACAGGCGCGGCCGACTCTCACATTTCGCCAAACGGGGTAAAAACGTTGTATCCGGATGGCATGTTTGACCCAACCGGAACATGGAACCTCGGGACACGTGCTGGAGACTATGTTTATGCAGCCGGTATGAGAGGGATTGACCCTGAAACGAACAACATAGTTGAGGACCCTGTAGAACGTGTACGTCAAGCATTTGAGAACATGAAAACGATCGCCGAATCTGAAGGGGCGACACTTGAAGACACGACTCGTATTGTGGTTTTCGTCACCGATATGTATAGGTATCGTCCAATCGTGAATCAGGTACAAGAAGAACTATGGGGCGATGGTCCTTATCCTCCACGTACCATCGTTGAAATTGACCGCTTGAATCAGGACGACATCTTTGAGGTACAAGGTACATTCTACGCACCTGAAGAAAGACAAAACAAACATGATAAAGTCCACACATTATATCCCGCGGGTGCGATTGAACCAACGGGCACTTGGAACTTAGGAACCCGTGCTGGAAATAACGTGTATGTGGCTGGTATGAGAGGGATTGACCCTGAAACAAACACCATTGTTGAAGATCCTGAAGAACGCATCCGTCAAGCGTTTGAGAACATGAAGGTCATTGCAGCAGAAGGTGGCGCGGGACTTGAAGATGCCTCCCGTATCGTCGTTTACGTGACAGACATGTATAGATACCGTCCACTTGTTAACAAAGTGCAAGAAGAACTATGGGGAGACGGCCCTTATCCGCCACGTACCATTGTTGAAGTTGATCGTCTGAACCAAGATGATATCTTTGAAGTTGAAGGCACATTCTATGCGCCAGAAAAGAATACCAAGGCGGATGTCATAACCCTTTCACCAGAAGGCGCGATTGAACCAACGGGGACTTGGGACCTAGGGACGCGTGCTGGAGATAACATCTATGTCGCCGGAATGAGAGGCATTGACCCTGAAACGAACACGATTGTTGAGGACCCTAAAGAACGCATCCGTCAAGCGTTTGAAAATATGAAATTAATCGCAGAATCTGAAGGCGCAACTTTACAGGATGCCTCTCGCATCGTCGTTTACGTGACAGATATGTATCGATACCGTCCACTTGTCAACGAGGTGCAGAAAGAGCTATGGGGAGACCGTCCTTACCCTCCACGTACGATCATTGAAATCGATCGTCTGAACCAAGATGACATATTCGAAGTGGAAGGGACTTTCTACGCACCTGTAGCAGAGTAGAAGCAAAGTAAGCAAAGAAAACATCATCAAAAATCTCATTTATAGAGCTATAAGAGCCCTCTTCATCTAAGAAGAGGGCTTTTACTGTCTCTTTTTATTACTGTTGTTAGGTGTGTTTTTACTGAGATGTCCTGAATGATTTATCTGTTAATATTACTAGTTAATATTACTCTTAATTCGATTATGAGCGGTGCTGCTTATACACGCTTTGCTTTGAAATGTCCTCAATAGCTTTGATTTCAGCAGGGGTAAGTGGCGAAGTATGGGCCGTTTCAAGAATTTCCTGAAGTTGTTCAAGGCGACTCGCTCCCGGTATCACTGTGGCCACAGCGGGATGATTGAGCGTATAGCGTAAAGCTAGTTGGGCAAAGGTACGGCCACTTGATGCCATACGTTGCAACTGAGGTAAGACATCCTTTAATTCATGCTCGGAGTGGTCCAAGTAACCTTTTTCCGTTAGTTTATTCTCCCACCGATCTGTTAATAATCCTTTGGCGACAGGTCCACGCACGATCGCACTAATCTTGTTCTGATGCATGAGGTCGAGTGTTTCCTCTTCTGGACGTCGATCTAGGATACTGTATTGCGTAAGGATAGAGACAATATTTGATCGTTTGACGTATGCCTTAATCACATTAGGACGAATAGAGGAAATGCCGTAATAACGGATCCACCCCTCTTGCTTCAGTTCCTCAAACGCCTCTATGGTTTCATCAATCGGGTCATCAATCGTTCCCCCGTGTAATTGGTATAAATCTATATAATCTGTCTGCAGGCGCCGAAGGCTCTCTTTTACACCTGATTTAATGTGTGCTTTACTAGGGTCCCAATACCATCCGTCCCCGTTTTCGCTCCAGCGGTTCCCCACCTTCGTCGCCAGGATGACGTCCTGACGCTTCCCCTGTAACGCTTGACCGACAAGTGTTTCATTATACCCGCGTTCGTATAGGTCCGCAGTATCTAAGAAGTTAACGCCTTGGTCTATGGCCTCGTGAATCATGCTGATCCCTTGCGCTTCACTCTCACGTTCAAAGGACATACACCCTAACCCGATCTCACTGACATATAAGTCGCTTTGTCCTAACTGATTTTTCTTCACTTTTATCTCTCCTTCATTTTCTCATTAAAGCTTGTCAAAAAGTCTTTATGTAGAGAACACCCTTGATATCTGCTATACACCAAGATCACGTCCAAAAAAACTAGCCCATGAACGACAATATCGTCCCGACTAGTTTTGAGGTGTGAGGGAATTTATTTTAGAGACGATTCTGCAAGGTTAGCGTCGTCGTCACCTCGAATGTAGGCGATCTCTTCTTTGTACTGCCCGAAAGGCGTTTCCAAGATAATAGGAAGGTCCTTGATGGCTTCATGGTGACAAATATCGCGTAGCGCTTCCTTTGGAATATGTCCGTCTGAAGCACCTATGTTAGCATGACGGTCTTTTCTCGCACCTAAATCATATTTGGAGTCATTGAGATGCAGCACCTTCAATCGGTCTAGTCCTACGATGCGATCAAAGTCCTTCATGACAGTATCAAAATCATTGACGATATCGTAACCATACGCAAAGTTATGGCAGGTGTCCATACATACACCGAGAACATGACGCTTGTCTTCATCTACCCCTTCTATAATTTGGGCAATCTCTTCAAAGCTGTTACCGACTTTACTTCCATCACCAGCCATCGTTTCTAATAAAACATTGACCTGCTCCTCACCAGTTAAAATTTGATTCAAGGAGCGAATGATATTATCCACCCCAACCTCAACACCTTGTTTCACATGCGACCCTGGGTGAAACACTAAATTCGGAATGCCGAGGTATTCAGTACGCTTAATTTCATCGGCGAGCACTTCTTTCCCAATATTCCGTGCCTTGGACTCTCCTCCTAAATTAATATAATAAGGGGCGTGGACCACAACATCTTTAATATCTAGCCCATTTTCTTTCATCAGATCAAGGGCTTCTTCCTTATGAAATTTTGAAATATCTCTCGCCTTGCCTCCACGGTTACTTCTCGTGTAAATCATAAAGCTTGTCGCTTCATAAGATAGGCTCTCTTTTACTGCTGCGAGTAGTCCTTTTCCAGCAATACTAACGTTAGCACCAATTTTTAACATGTCAATATCTCCTTTGACTTCTACATTACTCTCCATATTTACAGTGATATTAGCATTATAGCATTCTTCCCATACAAAAATAAGTATGATGCTTGATTTGGCATCACGATCTCAGTGTTTCCTCCCTAAAAGCAAAGCCACTAGGTTTTACAGACACATCCCCAGGGTTGGCGCGTTCTAAAACATCAGATTTAAGGGCACCTCCCCAAATTAGGCTCTTACACAGGGCATGAGTCTATAGCATAGTGAATCATAACGCCATACACTTTAGTGAAAACACCTATTAGAGGAGCATGATCAGAGTGCTCTAAAATTGTCTAAGAAAATCGCTTTGATTGCTTTAATCGTTTTATCACTGAGTACATCCATGACATTAATCAGGAAAGGACGATGCACATGTATACCGAGGATACAAACCGTCAGCAAAATATACCGGGAGGACCTGGCGGATTCCAGCCATTCTTTCCACCAGGCCAAACACCTGGTTTTCCACCCGGACGGCCACCCGTTTTTCAGCCTAGTCCCACTCAACCAACACCACGCCCACCGGGATTTCAATTTCCGTTTGGCCAGTTCTTTGGTGGGGGACAGATAGGTGCACCAACATCTCCACCACCAGCATTCACCCCGGCGAAACCCCAATTTACAATCCAAGCCGTTGACCCCGGTGCCATACGCGGATGCTTATACCGTTTTACCTTTATATGGACGCGTGGCGGAGGTTCCTTCTGGGCCTTTCCAATCTTCGTTGGTCCTCAATCCATCGCTGGCTTTCGTTGGACTGGATTTGGTTGGGTTTTCTTCGGCCTTGACTTGCGTTTTATTGATTATTTCCAATGTTACTAAACATAAAAATGAACGACTCACCATGCCCCCAAAACGAGTAACCTGCTCCGTTCATGAGCAGGTTACTCATCTTTTATGGTCGGTAGCGCAATTGTAAATGTTGTCCCTTTGTCGACCTCACTTTGAACAGCAATCTGCCCATCCATCTCTTCGACGATCCTGTAACTGGTCATCATGCCTAATCCAGTCCCTTTTTCCTTTGTTGTATAAAACGGTGTGCCGAGCTTTGCTAATGTTTGGGTGTCCATGCCCACACCCGTGTCACTCAATTCAATATAGACATGGTCCTCTTCTTCTTTTAAAGTCATCAAGAGTTGTCCACCTTGTGCCATCGCTTCAATCGCGTTTTTTATCAAGTTAATCAGCACTTGTTTGAGCTTTTTAGGGTTCCCACGCACCAAGGATACAGGTTCAAAAGTCTTGTGTAGCTGAATCTGGTGCTCTTCAAATGTATTTTGGTACAGAACCATCAGCTCTTCTAAGATCTTTTGGACATCGATCTCTTTACAAGTCTCGTTATCTTTGGTACTAGCCAGATGGAGTAGATCCGTCACAATCTCATTAACCCTTTCAATCTCCTCGATAATAATAGGGAAGAATGACGCTTGTTCCGTATGTTGCTCATTCCCTTTCCTGTATTTTAGACTCTCTTGTTTCTGTTTATTTCTGAGCATTTGCATGAAGCCTTTAATCGTTGTAAGCGGGTTCCGTATCTCATGAGCAAATCCTGCTGCCAGTTGGCCAACGGCTTTTAGCTTTTCGGTACGGATCAGTTCGCGTTCCATCTCTTTTTTCTCGGTTAAATCACTGAAGACGACAAGGATATCATCGATTTCTTCAGGCTGGTCTAATTTTGGCAGGCTAGAGACACTAGCGAAAAAGCAGCGGTACGCTTGGTCCATATGGCACTCAAACTCATGCCTCGTCGTCACTTCTCGCGTCGGATCTAAGCTTAGTAGCGAACAGTGTTCAACGAATGTACGTAACCGCTCATTATTTTTAGCCATTTCGCTCACTTTCTTCCCTAGTACGTCTTCTCTTTTGATTTGAAAGATATCTTCACATGTGGCATTGAACGTCGTTATTTGCCCGTTAGACTTGTGAAAAGCAAAGACACCATTATCTGTTGTTTCTAAAATAAGGGTAGACTTGCGATGACCTAGCTCTCTCTCTTCAAGTTTCTCTACCATTTGGTTAAACGTTGTATTCAATTGATCGATTTCTTGGTAAGACGTCATGTTTAACGGTTTTACTTTTTTTCCTGCTGCAAAATCAGTGGTGACGTTGACGAGATCTTGGACAGGATTTAGGATACTTTCACCTAATTTATACACTGCTATCATGGTCATGAATAACATCATAGAAAATAATAGAATATAGCGTTCAACAAGCTGATCTAGAGGACCGAGCCACTCTTCCTCTGGTGTGGAGATGACGACATACCAATCATGATCAAAGCCATGTTGGTGCTCTATTGGTGCAATCGCATTCAATGTCCCCTCCGCCTCATTGGTAAACAAAGCATTAGATTGCGCTAATTGTTTAATGTCTGCCGTTGTCAAATCGTTCTGTTCAATATAGTTGTCTACAAGGATACGGTCTAACTCAGGATGTATAATAACATCCCCGTTACCGTTAATCAGGAAAGCAAAGCCATTTAAACCGATATTCTCTTGTTCTACACGGAAGCTATCGATTTTTTCCCATAGGTAATTGAGGTCAAATGACGGCGCAATAACACCCATCGGATCCTGATCATCGTTATAAACCATAGCCGCTATAGGTAAAACCGGACTATTATAATCGGGAGACATATAGATGTCAGAAATGTACGCACCATGCTCTAAGGTTTGCTGGAACCATGGCTTATCATATAAGTTCATGCCATATGCCACTTGGTCTGTGTGAACGTCTACATTGCCATTCAAATCAGTCAGGATACTAACAAAATAAACATCCCTCATCTGTATAAAATGTTCCATTTGTTCTAGAATCTCATCTTTGCTAGATTCTGGATTTGTAATAATAGGATTACGTGACAGTAAAGTCACTTCGGCAATTCTCTCAGCAATGAGATCATCTATAGACACTGCGAGCGTATTCGCATAGATATTTAGCGTTTGCTTGACTTGTGTATGTAAATCATCTTTTTGGGATTGAAAAGTAAAAAACCAAATAAGGGTCATAGGAATGGCTGTAATAAGTAAAGAGAAAACCATTAACTTCGTGCGGAGTGTTTTTGAGATCAACGTAAGCACTTCCTCTATGCTTCGACAAATTAAGACATTATTTTTCTCTTCTTTCATTATAAACAAACCCTATTGGAAAACAAAGACTCAATTCGTTTAGCTGTTTAAAATCTCGCTAAACGCCATAGAAGGTGCGATTAGCACGGTTGTCAGTTGTTTCAAAGTCTTAATTATGATACATTAGTGCCGAGTTGTCTCAGGTGGCAACAGATTGACCAAGGACTTTTATACCATATAACCATATAAAGGAGTTCAGATTGTTGATGCAAATTTTTAGACAATGGTATATCGACTATATTGTGCCATTTTTAGACCTTTATTTATGGCTCGATTTCGGTTTAGCTGCACTAATATCCACCATTATCTTTTTGGCTTTTTGGTTATTTAGGAAGATTTTTACGCGGTATATATTTAACCTCATATTAAGATTTACTGAAAACACCAAGTTTGACCTGGACCGATCCGTCGTTGTCGCCTTCGAAAAACCATTGCGGTCTTTATTTATTGTGCTGGGATTGTATGTATCACTGAAGTACTTTTTCGGTCATTTACCGCTCATAGACGATGCACGGGAGATAAACGATAGCCTCTTTACGTTGTTTCGAGCCTCCGTTATTGTCCTCATCGCCCAGGGGCTTTATCGCTTATCCAGTGAAACATCAACTTGGCTTGAACGATTTGGGCAACGATTTGGCTACCAATTCGATCGCATCATCATGCCTTTTATCTCAAAGGTCCTACGCTTTGTGATCATTGCACTGGCTTTTAGTATGGTTGCACTGGAATTCGATTATAATGTGAGTGGATTTATTGCAGGGCTGGGATTGGGTGGTTTAGCCTTCGCTCTTGCCGCTAAGGATACCGTCGGGAATATCTTTGGAGGCATCGTCATTATCACCGAGAAGCCTTTTACGATTGGCGATTGGATTGAAACCCCAACAGTGGAGGGAACCGTCGAAGACCTCACCTTCCGAAGTACCAAGGTGCGTACTTTTGCCCAGGGGGTTGTCACCGTTCCGAACTCCACGTTAGCGAATGAAGCTATCACAAACTGGACCAAAATGGGCAGAAGACGAATCACCTTTCATTTGGGTGTTACTTATGGTACACCGAGGGATAAAATTAAAGCGTGCGTCGATCAAATTCGTAATATGCTCCGGCAACACCCTGACATCGATCAGGAAACTCTGTTCGTTAATTTTGATAAATTTAATGATAGCAGCCTCGATATCTTTCTGTACTTCTTTACAAAAACGACAGACTGGGGCGAATGGTTACAAGTTAAAGAGGACTGTAACTTACGCATCATGGAGATTTTAGAAAAAGAAAACGTCTCTATTGCCTTTCCTAGTCGCAGTCTATACGTCGAAAGTACACCTGAACAAACATCTCTGGCAGACACAGAAGATAATAGTCAATCAGAGGAAAGCACGGATAGCACAGGAGAACCAGGAGGATCAAGACGATCAGATTAAAGGGGTCAACAAGGGCGCCATTACCATGGCAAGTGTCATAACACTGGTAAACATAGAATGAATATAACCAAACCAACCATCATAAAGGCGTGTGCTTTGGGAAGATAATGAACCAGACACACGCCTTTTTTGCATCATTTAATTAACGTTCTTTTGCATGGCAATAAATTTATATGATGCTTTTTTGTGCTTGCATGTGATTGATCGATTTATTGATTTTACGACCGATCTTTATTCTATCCTTAATTTAATAATAAGATCAAAGATATCAAGTGGTGAGTTTAAGCCCGATCACGCCTATGACAATACAAAAAATAAAAAACAGCATTTTTTGATTAAACGCATCTTTAAACCATAAAATACCCACGGCTACACTCCCTACGGCCCCGATAGCCGTCCATATCGCATAGGCTGTACCTAAAGGGAGAAATTGTAGGGCGTAAGACAGTAAATAGAAGCTCAATGCACCCGCCACACTCATGGCTAGTGTCGCGCCCCAACGTTTAAACCCCTGAGATAATTTGAGGAAGGTGACGAACAATATCTCGAACAAACCGGCAACGAACAATGCTACCCAGGCCATATTATGACTCTCCCTTCACTGTCGTCGTGTCTGTGTACTTTGAGGAAGACGCTCCCTTTAAACCGATAATGCCTATGATTAATAACGTTAAAAATAAAAGTCTGAGCCACTCCACAGGCTCTTCGAAATACATCATTCCTATGATCGAGGTTCCTACTGTCCCGATACCAGTAAAAGCTGTGTATACAGTTCCCATAGGGAGAAAATTCATGGCCTTCGCGATCGCCCAAAGGCTGACCATAATCAGAATGGCCGTTATGATACTAGGGATGAACTGAGTGAAGCCTTCTGATAGCTTTAACCCTACAACCCACCCTATTTCAAATACGCCTCCGATGATAATATAGATCCATCCCATGGTTGTCACGCCCCTTCATACCGATCTACTAAAGTGATTCGATCATATCAATTATTCATATAGCATGGCAAATGAAT
Source organism: Caldalkalibacillus salinus (assembly GCF_016745835.1). Lineage (NCBI taxonomy): Bacteria > Bacillati > Bacillota > Bacilli > Caryophanales > Bacillaceae > Caldalkalibacillus > Caldalkalibacillus salinus. The sequence continues at coordinate 94,499 of NZ_JAERVL010000017.1, forward strand.
TGATCGGTTATAGCCAAGCCGTGTCGCTCAAGACAACAAAAAAAGCGCCGTTTGTTTTTCAAACGACGCTTTTTTGAATGTAGTATTAGTCATAAAACCGACTACTATATACTAAAAAATATGGCTGTTATTGTTGTAAATACAAGCTATAGGTACGATTAGCGAAGGCGGCATATTCGCCACGTGTGATGTTCTTCGTCGGCTCAAATTGAGCGTAGAACGTCACTTCACCGTCATTTAATTCGTACGCCATGTTCTCTGCGAAGAAATCCTCTGGTGTTAAAATGCTGAGGTCAAACGCGAGTTCAACATATCCTCTTAACGCTGGCGCAATTTCATCTGCGTCTGTAATGACAATTCTCTGATCGCCATAATACACTTCCATATTACCGTCTTCTAATACGGTGTTTCTTTCTTCTGCCTCTGATTGATGCCCAAGACTTTGTACGAGTGAATAAGCAATGTCTTCTCTCGTCACAGCGCGATCAGAATCAAATGTGGTGCCTTCAGATAGCATCACAGGATTCTGAACGATAAAGGCATCCTTAAGTGCGCCTCCCCTAGCGCTTACCGCTTCAGCATAAGGTAAGAAGTCAGTGGATACATCTCCGAAAGAGCGTGATCCATCGACGGGTAGATACTGACGAATCCCCATGCCCATCACGAGATACTCGGCAAGCTCTTCACGAGTTAGGGCACGATCCGCTCGATATTTACCATTATGATAACCATCAACCAAACGGTTATGGACAGCCATCTTAATCTCGTCTTGTCTATCATGTCCCTCTATATCCTCTAGTCCAGTATAACCAGTAGAGCGCTTAGTGGTCACAACCCCTTCTACTTCTTCCGGAAGAGCGGTACCTGTAGGATTTATTTCGGCTCCTCTTAGCCCACGAATTTCGATTGTCCATTCACCTGGCGTCGGCGAAGGTACGATGACAGTGCGATCGAAGTATAAGGAGAAAAGTAGCGAGATCCCTGAACTGTATTCTTTCCCATTCGGGTCGATTAGAATGAGATTAATAGGATTACCGCTCTCCATAAATCCTTCTCCATAGACTGTGACAGCTAATTCTGTGAGCCCCTCATCAACTAGAAAAGGCGTGCTTCCATTCGTCGCCGGGTCATAGTCGATAACGATGTCTTCACGTTCAACTTCTAAGTCAACGCTACTATTGAAATCTTGGTTCATATTAAGGGTTTGTCCATATTCGCGACCGTTCAAAGCCGTATCTACTGCCGCATACGCATTGGCATACCCAGCCCCGACTTCCCAATCAGCACGCCCAGGGATATTGGTGGCTGTATCTTGTATGATCTGCTTCACTTCATCAGGAGATAATGTAGGATTAGCTGAAAGAATTAAAGCGACAATACCAGCCACATGCGGTGCAGCCATGGATGTCCCACTCGCACTCGAGTAGTAAGGGACGTAAGCTGTCTCAATATCTTCAGCGTCTCCTTGTAAACCGATAGGTGTTAGTACATCTACGGCTCTAGTGGAAATAATGTCCACACCAGGTGCGGTTACCGTCGGGCGATCTTCCCAAGTGTAAGTCTCACCATCAATGGTCACTTGACCTCCGCCCCCTTCTACACCTCGAGAGGAGAAACTTGCCAAGTTGCCATCTTTATCTCCAGCAGCCACAGCAATGACCCATGGTGCCTTCTTAAAGTTCCCTGTTATCGTATCTTCCGCTGGTCCAGAGTTCCCTGCGGAGAATACGACGACCATACCACGATCATATAACTTCTTTGTGGCTACGTTGGTGGGATGGTCAGGATTAAACGGTGTTCCAACGTCGCTAGGACTTCCAAAGGAGTTCGTAATCGCACGGATGTTATATTCTAACTGGTGTGTCAGTGCGTAATCGAATCCTCCAAGCGTGTCTAGAATGAAGAGCGCCGCACCAGATCCGTATCCCACAAGATTTGCACCAGGGGCTACCCCTGCGTATTTTCCATTGGATTTCGCACCGGTTCCTGCAACTGTTCCAGCAACGTGAGTCCCGTGGGATGCAGTGTCCGTGTTCGGTACATTTTCGGTATACGTTACGGGTAGTAGGTCAGATTGCCCATTTAAGTTCGTTGAGCCTAAGACGTTTTGTATGACTTTAGTGCCATAAGGTAGGTCGTCATGCGTTCCATCAATACCTGTGTCGTTAACGAGGACCGTAATATCCTCTCCAGAGACCGGTAAGCCTCCGTTCTGCTTCGTGAAAGATTGTTCAGTTAATACCTTCTTAGCGCCAGTAATAGACGTTCCTTCGTAGTTTTCATACTCCAATTCCTCATTAAAATATAAAGAACGAACTTGAGGTAATTCAGCCAGTGTCGCGACTTGGTCTGCGTTGGCAATTACGCCAGCTATGGGCAGTTCATTTAGTGTCACACCGACTTCAATTCCAACGGTTTCTAGTAATTCAACGTGTCGTTCTGAAGGCCCGTCCTCACCCCAAAAAGTAACAATGACCTCCACTTGTGTCGCCTGCTTGAGTTCTTCGAGTAAGAGCTCGTCCACATCAGTAGAGACATCAGTGTTTAAAGGAATGTCATCAAAGGCGCGCGCCAGTTCGTTAAGCTCATCAGTGTCAGTTAATGCAAATGCTGGCATAGCAAGAGATAAAACGAGTGCAAATACCAATAACACTGACAACTTCTGTTTATGTTGCATCTTTTTCATCCTCCTTTTCTATATGTTCACAAAGTATTCAAACATTCTAACAATTTAATCATAGCAATAAATCGTACGGAAGATAAGGCTTATTTCAGATTTATAACTAACGTCGTACAGGACAAAAGAAGGACCCAGTTCACGTTGATGTGTGGAGCTGGGCCGTGTATAAGACTTATTTTCTTTCTTACTTGATGTCCTTCATTTATGTCCTGATTAACGCGTTAAGGTGGGCTGGCTGTTCATTTGCATCTGATACATCTGTTGGTATTTACCCCTTTGTTGTATAAGCGCATCATGCTTCCCTTGCTCAACAATGTGGCCATGATCTAAGACTAAAATATGATCCGCTTCCCGAATGGTCGATAAACGGTGGGCGATAATAAACGTCGTACGTCCTCTTTTTAATACCTCCAATGCACGTTGGATCATCGCTTCTGTTTCCGTATCGATATTGGCGGTGGCTTCATCTAGAATAAGAATGGCCGGATCAAAAGCTAAAGCTCGAGCAAAGGATATCAATTGTCTTTGTCCAGAGGACAACGTGCTTCCCTTCTCCACGACGGGTTCATCGTATTGATGTGGTAGCGGCTCAATGAATCGGTCAGCCCCTACCATTTTAAGCGAATTGATCACTTTTTCTTTTGAAATAGATGGATCATTCAGGCTCACGTTAGAGGCAATGGTCCCTGTAAAGAGGAAAGGATCCTGTAGTACGATCCCCATATGCTGGCGAATATGCTGCTTTGGGATCGTGGTGATGTCCTGCCCATCTATCTTGATTCGGCCATGCTGCGGATCATAAAAGCGAAAGAGTAAATTCATAATGGAGCTTTTCCCTGAGCCGGTATGTCCTACAAGCGCTACCGTCTCCCCCTGATTTGCTTCAAATGATATATCCTTGAGGACATATTGATCTTTTTCATAAGCAAATGACACCTGCTCAAAAGCAACATCACCTTGGTACTTAGGGATTTTACCTTCTTCTACCCCTTCACCATCCTGATCGAGCAAGTGAAACACCCTTTCTCCCGCAACCATCGCTTGATCGAGTTGGGCTAGTTGGTTCACTATATCAGATACGGGTTGAAATAAACGGTTGAGATAATCGACAAAAGCGTATAACAACCCGATTGAGATCACACTCCCAACGCCTATCGCGGCCCCACCAAAGTACCAGATGAGGACGACGAAACAGATATTTTGTATCGTAAAAACCAAGTTGTGAGAGGTCATAGCGTTGAGGTGGAGTAATTTATTCTGATAGTGAAAGTGGTCTTCATTAAGCTGTTCGAATTCTTCCTCTGTTCGTTTCTGTCTGCCAAAAACCTGAATGATAGGCATCCCTTGAATGGATTCGTTAATCATCCCGTTTATATCACTTAGGCGTGCACGAATCGCATGATTGAAACGTGAAGCATAGCGGCGATACAAGATGGTCCATAGTACGATAAGTGGAACCACGAGTAACGTGATGGAGGCCAGTGTCACGTCTAATAAAAACAGGGCAATATAAATGCCGGTCATATATATGATACTGGTGAAGAAAGTGGCCAATACTTTCATGTACAGTTCTCGAATCGCTTCCGTATCATTGGTGATTCGTGACACGATCTTCCCTACAGGTCGTTGGTCAAAGAATGATACCGGGAGTGTCTGAATGTGAGTAAACACATCGTGCCTCATGTTTTGAATAATACGATTAGCGGACATTTGGAGTAAGTAGGATTTGCCGTATTGGAAAAAAGAAGCAAAAATGAGTAAGCCTACGTATAAACCTAACCACTTGATAATAGGCGTGACCTCAGGTTGATAAAAGCCGAACACGTCTTCTGCCGACAAACGGGTCGTATCTAGTGCTATACGTTCCTCACCATTTTGAACATACACCTCCCCTGCTTCCTCTCGTGCCTCTCCTTGACTTGGAACGGTATCCTCTGTCACGTAATACCGTGTCCCGACTTGTAGGATATATAGCGTTGCTGCTTCGTCCAAGCTTTGCGCTTCGGTCTCCGTTAATCGGTCACCTCTCTTATACAACGCACCTTGATAAGAAACGGCATAAGGGTCATGTGTATCCTCCACCATCACCCATGCTTGTTCAATGCCTGTAATGTGGTCATCTATAATCGTTTTAGCAATAAACGGTCCCGTTAATTCAGCGGACACTGCGACAGTTAACAGCACAAGCGCGATCATAATCGTTTTCTTAAAACGTAAAGCGTAACGATATAAGCGTTTGGCCGTCATTTTTTTCGTATACTCCGAGTGCTGATCTTGATGATCGGCCGTTTGTGGTTTGTTATTTTCGTTCATATAGTTTCACCCTACCCTTCCACTTTCTGACGGACATATTGCTCTTTGTACCAACCGTCCTGACGTATGAGATCGGCATGCGTCCCTTGTTCAACGATGCGACCCTCTTCGAGTACTATAATCCAATCTGCATGCTCAACAGCACTCATGCGATGCGTAGCGATCAATGTGGTTTTTCCTGCTCGTTCCCGCCTGATGTTATCGATGATTTTAGCCTCTGTTTTACCATCAACAGCGGACATGGCATCATCCAGTATCAGGATATCGGGATTAAGGATGAGTGCGCGGGCAATAGACACACGTTGTTTCTGACCACCAGAAAGCGCGACGCCCTTTTCACCCACCAACGTATCTAAACCTTGAGGCAAGATAGAGATGATATCGTCAAAAGCGGCCATGCGTAAAGCGTGTGTGATCGCCTCGGGAGACGCATCATGCTTTCCAAAGGTCAGATTCTCTCTGACGGATTTAGAAAATAAGACTTGTTCTTGGGGCACATAACCGATCCATTCGTGTAGTTGCTGTAATGAAATATGTTCAATAGGAACACCCGATATAAGAACCTGACCACCGCCTAATGGGTATTGTCTGAGCAACTGCTGAAGTAACGTTGTTTTACCGCTCCCTGTTCGCCCTACAATCCCTATGGTCTGACCTCGTTTAATAGTGAGCGACACGTCCCGTAATCGTTTAACATTGGAGGTCGGATAGCAGAAGGTCACAGACTGAAACATGATATCTTCCGGTTGATCAATCGTTGTAGGCTGTTCAACATCCTGCACGTCGGCCTCGTACGATAATGTTTCCTGAACACGATCCAAGGAGGCGTTGCCCCTTTGCATCACATTGATGAGTTCACCCACAGCAAACATAGGCCAGATCATCATACCGAGATAAATGTTGAATGAGACGAGGCTCCCTAGGGTTATCTCATTGTGGAACACGAGATAAGCGCCGTAACCGATCCCAATGACATAACTCAATCCAACCAATACTTTGATACTCGGTTCAAATAACGCATCCACTTTCGCCACTGCTAGATTCTTCTGAAAGACGTTCTCGGTCATATCTTTGAAGCGTTGGACATCTGCCTTCTCCTGTACATATGCACGGTTTACCCGGATACCCGATATGGATTCGAGGACGTTGTTATTCATATCCCCGAATGCGTCTTGTGCTGCCGTAAAACGTTGATGAATCTTCTTCCCGTAGCGATGCATTAAGACAGCCATGATAGGCAGTGGTAACAACGCTGCGAGTGTCAGTTTCCAATTCACAAACAGTATCATGACACCTAAAATGACAAGCATAAACACCGTGGCATCAACCAAGGTCAGGATGCCAAAACCAGCGGTGAGTGAGATCGCTTTAAGGTCATTAGTGGCTCTGGCCATGAGATCTCCTGTACGATACGTTTCATAAAATTTAGGGGTCATTTGCAGCAGATGACGCATGAATTGTGATCGCATTAAACGCTCGACAAGAAAAGCCCCGCCAAACAATTGGTACATCCAAACGTATGTGACGGTATAACTGACCACGATCAGTCCACCATAAAATAATAATATTTCTGTCAGACGATCCCAGGTCATGAGACCGAATTGAATATCGTCGATGGCCGTTCCAATAATCATAGGTGGCAAGACCTCAACGAAACTGACTAATATAAGCAGGGACACAGCGATGGTATATCTCTTTTTATAGCGTTTAAAGAACCATCCTAATTTTTTGAATACAGTGAACATAAGAGGGTCACTCCTTCAGTAAGTTTGTACATGGATTCATTCGTTCAACTTGGGCTAGAGATACTGCTTCATCACTGACTTGATCCTCTAGAATTGATGTCACAGCATGCGATCTTTTTGTTTTCGACCTTACAGCATGTAATCTCCTGAAAATAACAAAACACGACACCTATGTGCCGTGTTTTCTCAGCTCTGTGAACCATCCTTAAGCTTCTGTTACAATCAGATCAGCTTCTGTTGCAGTCAGATCAGCTTTGATGAAGGTCATTTAACAAAGAAAAAGCAGGCACATGACGTGACCTGCTTAATGGTATGTATCTTAACACTGTTGGTGTTAGATTTGGTAGATGTAGATGGCTAGCGTTCGAACCTGAGGTGCATAAACGGGAGGATTAAGCCAGCCCATATGTTCTCGTGTTCAAAACTCGCGTTCATCATGTATCATAGATACCATGCGGGTCACATGCGTATGAAATTGTTGCCGTTGTGAGTCTCCAGTGCACTGGCGTTGAAGCATGAATGGATTAGCAATGATATTCAAACGCATGTTAGCCCCTCCTTTATGGTTCTATCACATTTATAATTTAAATTTACTTTCACATTTACAACTTATCATCAAACTTACCTTCTGTCTTTGTGCTACTAAATTGTATAATTTTAGCATTAAAATTGTCAACACTTTTTTTTACACTTCGTTACAGCTGTTGAAACGCCTATTCTCCTTATTCCCGACGGAAGTTACCCATGACCTCCATCGTTTGGCTAACACTCACAAACGCATTAGGATCTATGCTTTTGATTAACGGGCGTACAACCGCCAATTCATAACGTGAAATGACTGTATAGAGTACTTCTCTTTGTTCCTTTGAATACGCCCCTCGTCCTTCAATGACCGTAATACCGCGGAACAATTTAGATAGCAGCTCTGTCCGAAGTTCCTCACCTTTGCTCGTGACCACCATGAGATTCAGTTTTATATGTCGGGTGTGAATACGATCAATCACTAACCCTGTAATGTAGATGGAAGCCAAGGTGTACAAAGCTAATTCCCAAGAGAATATAAAGCCTGATACGACAACCACAATACTATTTAAAGCGAATATAATGCCACCTAATGGCATATCACGTTTTTTAATGAGCAGTAAGCCGATCACATCAAAGCCACCAGTCGAGCCATAAAAACGAACAATAAGGCCAATCCCAACGCCTGCTATAATACCACCAAAAACAGAAGAAAGGAGTGCATCCTCTGTGACCTTGACCACAGGTATATATTGCATGGATACAGCCGTGACCAACACAGAGAAAAGACTGTTACCGATGAACGTTTTTCCCACTTTGGTCCATCCTAGAATAAGAATCGGGATATTGAGGAGTACAATCCAAATACCTGCATTAAGGGGCGTAATCAGACCCAGAATCATGGCGAAACCTGTGACGCCTCCTGTAAATACTTCATGCGGAAGGAGAAAAACATTAAAAGCGAACCCTACAATAATGGATGCTACTAAAATAATAAGAAGTCGATACACGTTGTTTAACATTTCCTTTTTCACCCCAATTTGAGCAGACTAGGCTCTTATTCTTTATATATCCCTAAACTATTCTTTTTACGCATATTTTTTAGTCCCCTATTTAAAAGTATCCTATAAATGACCATAAAAAAAAGACAGTAAGAGGCAGGTGTGCACATACTACAACCTCTTACTGTAACAAAGAAGACTAAATTAATCTATCTTTATTTATCTTTTGCGATTGAATCTTTTTATGCCATTGCAATTGAATCTTTTTATGCGGCTGTCGCTTTTAATTTTGCCTTTAGAATGTAAACGACGACCGCCATACTGAGTAATGTGGCTACAATCCCAGCCAATGCACTGCCAGTAAAGCCTAAGGCTAGATAGCCAATAAACGTCGTAGCGGCAGCCATTAAAGCGTAAGGTAACTGTGTCATCACATGATCAATATGGTGACTCCCTGCACCTGTTGAAGACAAAATCGTCGTATCCGATATTGGAGAACAGTGATCTCCGAATATCGCTCCCGCTAATACAGCAGCTAGCATGGGTAGTAACAACTGAACATCTACAACCACCGCCATTTCACCTGCAATTGGGAGTAACATACCGAATGTACCCCAAGACGTCCCTGTTGAGAACGCCATAATACCAGAGATAAGAAAGACGAGGGCTGGGAGCAACATCACTGGAATGTTACCGTCAATAATGCTCGCCAAATATGCGCCAGTCTTCAGTGCACCAATGATCTCTATGATCGTCCAAGCAAAGACGAGAATATAAATGGCGGGTAACATGGACTTAATCCCGGCCCATAAACCGGCTATTAGATCCTTAAAAGCGGCGACGCTGAAATGATGGACGCCATATAAACGGATGGACGTCAGCAGTACGGCCACACCTAAACCAATGAGTCCTCCGTATACGAGGGCCGCAGCCACATCCGTATTTACAAATATACTCAGAAGGGTCACGTTGCCTTCTGTACCTTGTATTCCTGTCGTGATCATGAAGAATACTGTAGCCACGACGAGGGTTATTATAGGCATGATCAGGTCTCGCGTTTTTCCGTGATGACCCTGCTTCAGGGCTTCATCGTCCTGATGCCCAGGGACAGCCCCTTTAGACGTATCAAGCACCTCACCCGATGCCTCAGCACGTTCCTCATGTTCTTTCATCGGGCCAACATCAAGTCTATACATGATAACAGCAAATACAAGCACGAGGGCAGAAAGCGCATATAAATTCATGGGTATCATGTACATAAAAGCTTGTAACGCCTCATACTGCGTAATGCCATGATGAGTCAATATACCGGCAATAATGGTAATGATATACGCGCCCCAACTAGAAACGGGTGCGATCACACACATCGGCGCAGCCGTAGAATCCACAAGGTAGGCAAGCTTTGCTCTAGATACACGATGGCGATCCGTCAGCGGTCGACTCACATTACCAACGAGCAAGCTGTTAAAATAATCATCGATAAATATAATGACACCTAGGATAGCTGAGCTCAGCTGTGCCCCTTTCTTTGTCTTCACTTTGCTTTGCGCCCATTCACCAAACGCTCGGCTTCCTCCGGAAAGCGCAATGAGTGCAGCCATCATACCGAGTAAGAGTAAAAATAAAATAATGTAAAATTCCCAGCTGTTCAATTGCCACGTATCTTCTTCAAATACGACAAAAATACCTCTCACAATGTCAAAAACATAAACAACACTATTAACTATCCAATCATAAAGTCCACCAAACGAAGCGAGATCTCCTTCAGTACCGTTAATCATGAGCGTCCCGACAACAATACCCAGACCTAGGGATATGAGTACTCTTCTCGTGATCACAACCATGAGTAAAGCTAGGAGTGGTGGAATTAAAGAATAAATTGTTCCTTCCATGCTTCTCATTTCCTCCTCTTTTAATCCACTATGCAATGAGGAAATGCCCATTTCAACGAACACTCTTAAGTACGACAAACGCAAATCTATCACTGCTCGTAAAAAAAAAGGCAATGACAGGAATCTCCTATCATTGCCTTTATGGACAATGCTTATCCCCATCACAAATGGTGTAGTTCTCCACAACCGTCTTAGGTGTGACAGTGTTACACTTCTTCAGTATAACCCCAGCAATAGGCATGTTGACGCATCCCTAAAGCTTCGGCGGAAGTCCCTTTCACCTGTAATCATGGTTGTCATTCTCCTACAGGATACTGATGATAATCCGCGCCTCTACCTCATCTGTGAATGATGAGGCACAACATGTATATTTTATACTATTGCAAAGCGCTTTCTATTATAACAATATTGGCATGAATGTGGCAACAGTGAATTTGACGCTCGTAAACACTTAAAATTTACCATTAATTCTACGACTCTAGGGTTGATGTCGACGTGCAAAATCGACAAATCGAAACTTATCTGTTCGATGTCGGGATTCTGTATATTGGATCAGGCTCGTATCTTCTAGATAAACGAAGCTTCGTACAACGACTACTTGGTCATGTCCATCGACATCTAGATAGCATTGATCCTCTTCAGTTACGGACTCTACAACAATTTCTTTTTTGGCAAAGCTAATCTGTAAACGTAAATCCTTTTCCAAATATTCGTAAATGGAGTCTGCACATATCTCTTCTGTTAGAGAAGGGACATGCTTTTGTAGTAGATAATCTTTATCGAGAATGATCTTCTCTCCATTAATCTCACGTGAACGGACCACTTCCCAGATGCGATCCTGTTGCGTTAAGGACGGGTGGTTGATTAACGTATCGTTAGGCTTATCTAAATGGAGTTGATGGACGATCGTTCGGGGCTTGTCTCCCATCTTTTGAGCCAGCTCCTTAAAGCTGACAACACCGGAGATAGGAAAATCTAATTTACTCAGACCTAGAACGATCGACCCTTTTCCTCTGACTTTTTGAATGTAGCCGTTTTGAGAAAGTAAATTAAGAGCCTTTCGCACCGTTTCTCGTGAGGTGCAATACTGCTCGCATAAAGCGTTTTCTGAAGGAAGCTTTGAATCAGGTTTGTATTTCGCATCCTTAATCTCATCAACAATATCTTGATATATGGTTAAATATTTATTTTGCATAGCATCACCTGACTTCATTTTAGCATGAAGGGCTTAAGTGATAAACGATAGACTCATAAGGTCTTAAATGTACACGATCATACGTTTCAGACGAATCTTTGTAATTGGATATGAGGATGTTGGCCTCATATTGCTGAAGAGAAACTGGACATTCAAATGTCACATCGGTACCGTAAAAATTGTTGACGACTAACAGTTTCTCCCCTTCTCCATGGCGAACGTAGGCAAAAATTTGATCATGATCGTCTAAGATCAATTCATAGCGTCCGTACGTGATGATATCGTATTCCTTCCTTAGTTGAATGAGCTTCTGGTAGTGATAGAATATGGAATCCTCATCCTCAAGGGCTTGAGCCGCATTGACCTCGGCCACATTATCGGCTGTGGAAATCCAAGGCGTACCTGTTGTAAATCCTGCGTGTGGACGATGATCCCATTGCACAGGCGTACGTGAATTGTCTCTAGATTTCTTTTTCAAAGCTTGTAGAATGGCTTGTTCATCCCAGCCCTCTGCTTTTTTCATCTTATACATGTTAAGCGACTCAACATCACGGTACTGATCAATCGAATCGAACTTGGGATCGGTCATGCCGAACTCTTCACCTTGGTAAATGTAAGGCGTGCCCTGCATCATATGAATAGTCGTGGCTAGCATCTTAGCCGACTGACGATGATACGTCTCATCGTCACCATAGCGTGAGACCACACGTGGCTGGTCATGATTACACCAAAAGAGGGCATTCCATCCGCCACCCTCATGCATGCCGACCTGCCATTTGGTGAGGATATCCTTCAACGCTTGAAAATCAAAATCGACGACAGACCACTTTTCACCATTCAAATAATCGACCTTCAGATGATGGAAGTTGAAGGTCATATCCAGCTCTTCTCGTTCCGGATCCGTATACTTAATACAGTGATCGATCGTCGTAGACGACATTTCCCCCACTGTCATGCTTTCATATTGGGAGAACACTTTCTGGTTCATTTCATGCATAAACTCATGGACTCTAGGACCATCAGTATAAAACTTTCTTCCGTCTCCAGGGGGAACGGAACCATCATCGTCAGGAAAGTCCTGATTTTTGGAGATGAGGTTAATGACATCTAAACGAAAGCCGTCAACTCCCTTTTTAAACCAAAAGTGCATCATATCATAAACATGCTCTCTTAGCGTTGGATTTTCCCAATTCAAGTCTGCTTGTGTGACGTCGAATAGATGAAGATAATACTGCCCTGTATGCTCATCGTATTCCCAAGCCGAACCTCCAAATTTGGATTCCCAATTTGTTGGGACATCAGTTGGCGCGTTGTCGTCTCCTGACCCCTGTTGTTTACTCGGCTTATCGCCATCCGTTTCCGCTTGGATCGCGGTTTGACCATCCTTCCAAATATAAAAGTCACGATAAGGATTGTCTTTAGATTGGGCGGCCTGTTTGAACCATTCATGTTCAGTTGAAGTGTGGTTCACGGCGATATCCATAATAACGCTTAAACCACGCTGATGAGCTTCTTCTAGCAGCTGTTCGAAATCCTCCATCGTGCCATACTCTTCATGTATATCGTAATAATCACTGATATCATACCCGTTATCCCTTTGAGGGGAGGCGTAGATCGGCGTTAACCAGATCACATCGACCCCCAGTTTTTCGAGATAGTCCAGTTTGGCTATAATCCCTTGAATGTCACCAACACCGTTTCCTGTTGTATCGTTGAAGCTTTTCGGATAGATCTGATAAACGACAGATCTTTTCCACCATGGTTCGTTCATCATTTGTTTTTATTCACCTTTTCTTTGCTTGTATTTCCCGTATATGACGGTTAAGACGAATGGTACGACGATGACGACGCCCATACCGATAAAGAAGGAAAGCCAGAATTCGGGGAAGATAGATAAGAATCCTGGAATGCCCCCAACGCCAATAGACGTTGCTCTAACCCCTTGGTACGTGATATAAAGACCAGCGATGGCAGAACCTACCATAGCAAAGATGAACGGGTATTTAAAGCGAAGGTTCACCCCGAACATCGCGGGTTCTGTAATGCCGAGATACGCAGAAATAGCTGAGGTAAAGGAGAGACCTTTTACATTTTCATCCTTTGATGCAAACATCATGGCTAACGCTGCTGAACCTTGTGCAATATTAGACAGCGCGAGCATTGGCCACAAGAATGTTGCCCCTGTAGACGCGATCAGTTGTAAATCCACCGCTAAGAAGGTATGGTGCATCCCTGTCACAACGAGGAGTGCGTATAAACCACCGTAGATCAGTCCCCCTAAGGCAGGAATGGCTTCAAATACGCCGACGAAAGCTGACGTAATCATGTTCCCGATGGCAAAGGTGACTGGCCCTACCACTATAAACGCTAAGACCCCTGCAAGGAGTAACGTAATCGGTGCGACCACTAATAATTTAAACGCATCGGCCACGCGTTTGTTAAGGAAGCCTTCAATACGTGCCAAAATATAAGCTGAAATTAAGACTGGTAGAACTTGCCCTTGGTAACCAAGCTTTTGCACTTCAAATCCGAAGATGTTCCAGACGGGCACATTTCCCTCGTTAATCGCTTCAGCATAATCCCAAGCATTCATCAATGCTGGGTGAACGAGCATGAGCCCTAGTACAATACCGAGTAATTCACTTCCGCCAAACCGGCGTACAGCTGACCACCCAATCAGCGCGGGTAAGAAAACAAAAGCTGTATTGGCAATTAAATTAATCATGTCTGCCGGATCGTTCCACTGTGGGTAAGCATCCACGATCGACATCTCATCAAAGAAAATTCCCGGTCCTGTAAGTATATTATTAATCCCCATTAATAAACCGGCTGTCACGATCGCAGGCAGAATGGGAATGAAAATATCCGCAAGCGTTTTAATCGCGCGTTGTAATGGGTTGAGCTTCTTCTCTGCCTCATCCTTAATGTCTTGCTTCGTAGATGCTCCTATTCCCGTTTGTTCCACGAGCGCCTTATAAACTTTATCAACTGTTCCTTGTCCGATAACGACTTGGAACTGACCGTTACTAGAGAAAGCGCCCTTAACAGCATCGACTTGTTCGAGTGCTTCTTGGTCCACCTGATCTTCATCAACTAAGGCGAATCTCAAGCGTGTGACACAATGGGTCGCTTTTGAGATGTTCTCTTTTCCACCGACTGCTTTTATAATCTGTTCGGTAGACTGTTTGATGTCCATGTCTTAACCCCCTATAGATATAAATACATCATGGCTTTTTGCGGGTGATAGTAAGTATAATACCTTTTCTTCTAATCCGCTTTCATAATATCAATCTTGTATATACAAGTTTGTTAAGCCCTTTCATTTTAAGATGTATATACATGTTTTGCAAGCCTAAAGGCCTAAGAATTTTTGTCCAAAATGTGAAGGTCGCTTGAAAAAAGGGATTAATGACTTTCTCATGAGAACGTGTGTATGGATATGACGCAACGATGCTACACTCTTCCGATGACGTTTCGTTTCTCCCTATTATTTGAGCATCAAGGTCAAATTATAATAAAATAGTGCAAACAAAAAACGTTCGGTTATATTAAAAGACCGAACGTTTTTCAGCAGTTTCATATTTGATTCTTTTGATTTTTAAGCCCCCGGTGGTTCAAGATCCTACTTGTATATCTCACAATCTTACACAGATTGTCTTCACCTTCATCGTGTGACTTGCTTAGTTTTCATGCTTGAATTCAATTTCATCCCGTTTCTTACTGTATTTCACTGTCAGGTCATGTCCGTCAAAATACCATAAGTCCTCTTTTTCCACATAAAACGTGATGCCGTCTATCTCTGTTTCGGCACCCATTTCTTTTGGCTGATCTTTGTTCATTCCTAGGGAAAATCCGCTTTGAAAGGTTCCACAACCTCCGTACCGTGTGAAAAAGCGAACATAATCGCCCGAAGCTAATGCCATCTCTTTTTTAAACCAGCTAAAAGCGGGTCGTGTGACTTTAATTTCCACATTAACACTCCTTATCCATTAACCCTTCTTGAATGTTGTAATGACCATTGTAACGGATAAAGAATAATAAATAAAGTACAGCGCCTTGGCGACACTGTACTTTATAACCTACTTATAACATGGCCTTATTCCTTTGATCTCTTGGTCGTCATTTGTATCCTTCTGTATTTGTGTCCTTTATTACTATTTCTCTTTGGTGACCATACCATAAGCTTTTTCTACTGCATCATAAGCGTTGACGTAACCTGCGCCCACTTCCCAAGCGTCATAGTCCGGCATATCCGTTGCTGTATCTTGTAAAATGTCTTTGACTTCGTCCGGTGTTAAGCTTGGATTCGCTTGGAGCATGAGTGCCACGATACCTGCAACATGAGGGGTCGCCATGGACGTACCACTCATCATCGCATAGTAAGGCTGGTGTGCAGGGTCAATTTCACTAGACACACCTAGTGGCATTAGTGGACTGGGAGGAATCGTAGAGATCACATCTACACCTGGTGCTGTCACTGTTGGGCGGTCTTGCCACGTCCATGTTTGTCCATCTAATTCAAAGCTCTCCTCATGTCCTTCCGTTCCTCTAGAAGAGAAGTCAGCAAGGTCACCGTCTTTTGTCCCAGCTGCCACTGAAATAACCCATGGCGCTTTGGCATAAGGATTATGCGTATCAGCTGAAGGTCCGGAGTTACCCGCTGCGAATGTAATAATCATATTACGGTCATAGCATAGCTTTGTAGCCACATTGATAGGGTTGTGTGGGTCAAAGTCTCCTGAAGATCCCCAAGAGTTCGTCACGACACGAATATCATATTCGTGTTGGTGCGTTAACGCGTAATCAAACCCGCCTAAAGCATCTAGGATGAATAGTACGGCACCTGATCCATATCCTACAAGGTCAGCTCCTGGTGCGACGCCTTCGTACTTACCACTAGACATCGCTCCCGTACCAGCCACGGTGCCAGCAACATGCGTACCGTGTCCAGAGTTTGTGTCCGTGTTAGGCTGATCCTCTAGATATGTAACAGGAAGTAGCTCACGATCATAAGCATTGAGATTTGTTGTTCCCATGACATTTTGTACGAGCTTACGTCCAAACTCATGGTCTTTATGTGTCCCATCAACACCGCTGTCATTGACGAGTACAGTGACCCCATCTCCCGAGATTGGAAGGCCATCAAAGCGGTAATTTGGGTCCTCTCTCAGCTTGTCCACACCTGTTAAATCTGTAGAATCCTCATTAAAATACTCTAATTCGCTATTGAGGTACAAAGAACGAACCTCAGAGGCAGTCGCCAAAGCTTCGATCTGTTCTTTAGTGGCTAAAACACCCGCGATCGGCAATGATTCAAATGTAAAGCCGGTCGTAATGTTGACGTCTTCTAACACATTTAACTGCCCTTCTGTTACCCCTTCATCACCCCAGAAAGTCACAATCACTTGGACAGCTTCCTCAGTTTGGGCGAGCGTTTCAGTTAGCTTTGGATCCACGACCGTTTCAAACTGACTTGTGCTTTGACCAAACGTCGTCGCTGCCGGTGTTAAAGAAAAAACCAACATGACGACTAACACAATTGAAATGGCAAGATTCATGTTTTTGTTCATTCATTTTCCTCCTCTTTATAATTTTGTCACAATTCTTACAATATCTATCGTAGCGTTGTATCATGAAATCGAATAGTTAAAATCTAAAAATATAACAAATGATCTACTGATATGAACAATTGATGTTTAAGTAAACGCTTGTATTGCCTACTGATTTGTTAAAATCTACTAAGTGTATCCACCATAGATTGACAGATAAAAGACAAAAGACCCAAAAAATTGGGCCTTTATGAGGAAGGGGTTGACGTCTCCAGTACTTTATATTGAATGGCACAAATAATAGCCTGAGAGCGACTTTTGACTTTTAATTTTTTATAAACCTTATTCAGATGTATTTTGACCGTTTTTTCACTGATAAACAGGACTTCAGCAATGTCCTTATTCGTTTTTCCCTCTACCAGTAATCTCAGCACTTCTGCTTCTCTCGGTGATAAGGGTTCAAATTGGCTCGGTGGTGGACTCTCAGCTGGCTGTTCATTTGAGTGATGTACATGTGACCCTAAAGATCCTGATGTTTCCTCCTCCGCTTGCATCGCATACTGGTTTAAAAGTTTTTTGGCCATCGCTGGATGAAGCATTGACTGTCCGTTGGCGACCACCCTAATGGCATCCACGACTTCTTCGGAGGGGCAATCCTTTAAGAGATAGCCACTTGCACCGGAGCGAAGAACAGAGAAGAGATATTCGTCTTTATCGTACATCGTTAGAATCAATATTTCAGATTCAGGTGAGATGCTTTTGATGCGTTTGGTGGCTTCAACGCCATCCATTTCAGGCATGTTGATATCCATGAGGACGACATCAGGCTTGGTCCGTTCTATCAAGGTGACCGCCTCAATGCCATTCGTAGCTTTGCCTACCACTTCTAAATCCTCTTCTAGGTCTATAATTAGCCCCATACCCTCAAGTACAACGGCATGATCATCTACAAGCGCGATACTTGTTTTCATACGACACCATCCTTTCTGATCCGGTGAAAGTGTGCTTCATGAATACTAATACTAATCTCAGTCCCTTTGCTTTCTGCAGTGTTAATTTGAAAATAAGCGTCATACTTTTGCGCGAGCTCATTCATATTTTGGATACCGAAGTGATCCTCGTGCTGTAACGCCTGACTTAACGAAAACCCAATGCCATTATCTCTAATAGAAAGACTGATGTGATCGGTGGCGTAATCTAGCGTCACTTGAGCCTGTGTGGCTTGGGCGTGTTTGTTAATATTTTGCAAAGATTCAGATAGGATCTGATACAACGCTTCCTCAGCAGCATCCGAAATAGAGTAGGGTTTGCCCTCCACAGTAAAGACGGTTTCTATCCCGCAGGAAAGCTCAAACTCTAGTACCTTTCTTTCTATCGCTTTGCGCAAGCCATATAGCTGCGTTGGCAAGGGACGCAAAGCATAAATCGACTGCCGTATATCCTTTAAGCTCTTTCTTAACTTGTGAACATTATCCTCCAACAACCCTTTTAATCGGTGGGGTTTTGTGTCGACGCACTTAAGGCAAGTCTCTGTCTTTAAGGTGACAGCGAGCATAGATTGGGCTATGCCATCATGAATTTCTCTAGCTAATCGGTTTCTCTCTTCGGCAATGAGCCGTTTTTCTCTTTCTTGAACCAATAGCGTGTTACGAATGGCCATAGAAGCATGGTTAGCTAAAGTTTCAAGCATGAGTTTATCCTCTTCGAAATAACTTCTCGTACGTTCTTTACCGAGAACAATGACACCATAGATATCTTCATCAATGCAGATCGGTGCCGCAATGAAAGCGGTTTTCTCAAACCCTTTTTGGCTCGTTTTAAAAGCCGACTCTTCGGAGGTGGGTATATATCTGGAAATCAGAACCGTTTCTTTTTTTTCCTGGACCTTGCGAGTGACATTTGCACCTAGCGACAGATAGAGTTCCTTGCCTTTCTCAACCTTATATCCGAAAATTTTTAAAGGCACCAATTGACCATCTTGGTGTATATAAATCATACCAAACGTATAGCTAAGCACTTGGTCTATCGCCTTCTCCATTCCATCTAACACTTTCTCTAAACTTAGGGTCCCACTCCAGTTTTTAGATGACTGAAACAACACTTCTAGTTTGTGTTTCTCATGCGTGAGTTTCGTGATGATATGAGCAATTATCGCAGCTGTCACGAGTGGCATATAGAAAAACGTGATTTCAAACACGTTGCCAGAGTAATTCTGGTGATCAAAAAAGTAAAAGAGTGACAAATAAGCAAAGTTAATAAGCACCACAAAGGATTCTAATTTTGCTTTTTGTACCCATTGCTTCAAAGTGTAGGCCTGTGGACGTACCCATAGAACCAAATCAACTAAGATATTATTTATGATCGTGGATAACAATAAGAACACAGTGAGGTATAACATACGATCGGTCAATTCAGTCATAGGTTGTGTAAATGTGATTGTGACAGCCTGATAGGCGATCCAATAGCTAATAATATAATTCGAGCTATTAAAAAGGAAGACCTGAACCGAGCGGCGATCGATAAGATCCGATATAAGTGACACACAGATGAGCACGAGAATCGCTTCTAAAAAACCATGCTTAATCACGAGATAATACATAATCGGAAACTCGAGAGAAGCGGTTCCAAAGCTTAAGGGCATGGGGTAGTGTTTGATCACAAACAGAAACGCCGTTAAAATGAGCAACGCCACAACGTCCCCTGTGGGGGATATATCTAATTGAAACGCTGGCCACTCTATGTAAACAATCACAACAGCTAATAAAACTAAGACATGGATCAAACGTTTAGATTTCAAAACATAATGCTCCTCACAAATCAAAGATCCTTTAAGACATAAAAACTGTAACGCACTGCTCTTTTAATCTTATTTTACAAGTATTATGACAAAATGAAAAGATCTATTTGTCGCCTTATGTTAGTCTTTCTATACTTTTTTGATACTTGTTCCTTTTTGTAGTTCCACGATGGAAGAAACGCCCACACCAAACATGGCAATTCGACATTCCAGTTCGATTTTTTGTAAACGTTGTTCTAAAGCTTCAACGGAGACAGATGCGTCACGTAAGATTGAACGGCCATATCCGACAGTCTGGGCTCCAAGTGCCAAGCATTTCGCTGCTTCTAGTCCATTCCTGATTCCCCCGCTAGCAATAATGGGCAGATGAGGATGTTCTTGATGGATGTCAGTGATGCACTCGGCCGTTGGGTTTCCCCAAGAGGCAAAAGTTTGAGCCACTTCCTTCATAACGGGTGACGTTGCTCTGTACTTTTCCACTTGGCTCCAAGACGTGCCGCCAGCACCAGCGACATCGATAAAGGCAATCCCTATTTCTTTCAGTCTACTAGCCACATCTGCATTGATCCCCCATCCAACCTCCTTCACGCCAACCGGCACATCCACCTGCCTGACCACGTTTTCTATCTTAGGGAGTAAATGAGAAAAATTAAGATCTCCTTCGGGCTGAAATACTTCCTGCATGGTATTTAAGTGCAAGACAAGGGCATCCGCATGAGTGACTTTGACAGCTGTTAAACATTCTTCGACTCCGTAGCCATAGTTCAACTGCACGGCCCCCATATTGGCAATGATAGGGATTGTTGGCGCCACAGATCGCAACTTAAAACTATATCGTACCTCTTTGTTTTCTATGGCAGCTCTCACAGATCCTAAACCCATAGCCCAGCCTCTTTTTTCTGCTACTTGGGCTAGAGTACGATTGATTTCCCATGCTCTTTGTGTTCCGCCCGTCATTGAGCTGATTAAGAATGGCGTTTTCACTTGTTTATCTAGAAACGTTGTTGCTAGTGATATATCTTCAAAACTGACTTCAGGAAGTGCATTATGGATTAATGTGTACTTTTCTAATCCTGTTGTCATGCCTTCACCTGAAACATCCTCGTGGAGGACAATATCAATATGTTCATTCTTTCTCTGCTCCGTTTGTGCTAAGTGCTGATGCTCTTCATTTCCCATGCGGTCCACCCCATCTGTCGTACTCGCTTGTCCGTATTAGTTTACATGTACCTATAGTGTTGTGTACTTGTGATGTATTACTCATGTGTTTTTGATACATAGTGTTGTGTTCTTGTGATGTATTACTCATGTGTTTGATACATAGTGTTGTGTTTCTGATACGTTGTGATGTGTTTCTAGCTTGTATCGAATCAATGTTCTTTCTAATGGTATATATATTACTTTCTTTACTATATATTGTCCGGGCTAAAAGTAGTACATACAGCTTTCGCTAATCTAAACGCTTAAATGCTCAAAGCGTCTGTCCCAGATATTCGTTTACAAGTTCTGATGTTCAACCATGATACAAGCATCCATCATCACAGATAATCCACCTTCTGTGGCAATCTGATAAGCCTCTTCATTAAATATACCGAGTTGTAGCCATAGGCATTTAGCACCATGGGCCACAGCTTGCCGCGCAGGCTCAACCGTTAGAGGGCTCTTTCTAAAGACATTAACGATATCAATGTGTTCCGGTACTTCATCCAAGGAAGCATACGCCTTTTGCCCCAGAGATGAGGTGATATTCGGATTGATCGGGATAATATGATAACCCATTCGTTGCATATACGCCGAGACTTGATAGCTTGTTCGATGGGGCTTGTCTGATAAGCCCACCACAGCAATATTTTGAGCTTGCGATAACACTTGTTTGATTTCTTCACGTGATGCACCCATAACATACCCTCCCTCAAATATCTGTTAAAAATGGTAACATCTCAGTATTCAACAAACGGTGTCTAATGTCCTCTTACTCAGTATTTAATATACCTTGTTGGAAAAAATAACATGTACAGATAACAAATGGTATGATACATACTGACGTTTCATACGTATATGATAAGCCATTCTATACAACGAGGTGAGTTCATGAAGGTGCTCTTTTTTAGTGATCCAGGTATTGATGATTCTCTCGCTATAATATATGCCCTTTTGCATCCCGATATTGAATTAGTGGGTATCGTTACGAGTTATGGGAATGTGTCCAAGGAACAGGCCACACAAAATGCGCGTTACTTGGTTCAATTGGCAGGTATGGAGAATGACGTGAGAATCATCGAAGGGGCTCGTGGGCCCTTTACAGGAGAGATAGCGACGTACTATCCGGAGATCCATGGACCTAAGGGGCTAGGGCCGATCCAGCCTCCTGAGGACATTAGTACGGAAGCGGAACCCTTTACGGTGATATTTGATTTGGTCAATGAATATGGAGATGAACTCGTCGTTCTGGATACGGGACGGTTAACAGCTTTAGCGATGGCCTTCCTTATTGATATTGATACCATGAATCAGGCGAGAGCCTTTCATATCATGGGAGGGGCTTTTCTCGTGCCAGGGAACATCTCCCCTGTGGCTGAAGCTAATTTTTACAGCGATCCGTTAGCTGCGAACATCGTCACAAATCAAGCCCAAAACTTGTTTGTCGTCCCTTTGAACGTGACGAACTACGCTTTAGTGACGAGTGAAATGATTGATACGATTGATTTTTATGCGGAGAATCCCTTTGGTGAACTGATCAAGCCTGTTGCAGATTTTTATATCAATGCTTATGCTGACCTGGTTCCTCATCTGAACGGGGCTCTATTACACGATGTGCTCACGGTCAGTTCAGTGGTGAATCCACACATTCTTAGATATATAGAGAAAAACGTAGACTTACAGATCAATGGTGTGGCAAGAGGGTTAAGTGTCGCCGATTTCCGTCCTACTGCGCAGTTAAATGAAGAGGAAAATATAGTGAAGTTAGCGATTCACATTAATTACCCACTGTTCATGAATGACTTTATGCAGATCATGTGCAACTGATACTTGCGTGTTTGTTGTCTATATTTTGGTAGATTTTTATGGTCGTTGCCACATATCCGTCATGTTAATTTTAAAACTTTGATGATGTTTTTTTAAAATCCTTGACAAATGTCGTATTATGCGCTTGCCCAGGAAATGATCTTATTCATCCATATTCCTCGTGTCGTTTTTGCAATGACGCTTGGTTCTGTTCATTCACTTCCTGTAAGCATCGGATTAGGCCAAGCTGGCGAGAATAGCGTTACGATTAATGGAGTCTTTGAATATGGAGGGAAATATAACCCATTTCGGATTCAGGAAAATGAATACCGTATTGTTTCGCATGCTCGGCCATCTTTTGAGCGCATTGAAACGCTCGCTCATACTTTTTCTTAATCAGGGTTAATATTTCAGGATCCATGGTATCCAGTGACTCTCCATCCTCTATCCTGACTAAGGCGAACTGTAAATGGGTGATAAGCCGCTGATAACCAATGCTTTCTTTATCGATCTTCAAACCGATGTTTTCGCCCACCATATTAATGAGTTCGTTAATAAGGGTCGTCTGTTGGAGTGTCTTGCTCATACTGTGCGTACTCATTTTTGCTGTGTTGATGTGCATCGCAATATACCCTGCTTCGTCATCGGGGATGTCAATGCCGATTTTCTCTTTGATAAGGGACTGTGCCCACAACCCTACTTCATACTCTTTGCGATATAGGACTTTAATCTCATTCAACAGCTTATTTTCAATTTGGATGTTTTGCTTCATTCTTTCGAAGGCAAAAGATAAATGGTCTGTCAGCGCGATGTGCACACGTTGGTTTAATTTTGCCTCTAGCTTTTGTTCAGCGTATGATATGATTTCTTCTGCAATCATAATGTGTTCTTCTGGTATGGTGCGTAATAGCTCTAGAAAGCGCTCGTTCCCCTCTTCCATAACGAACACTTTTTCAATCTGATGTCTAGGAATAATATCGTTTTTCTTTTTATTAAAACCAATACCGGCACCCATGACGATTTTTTCACATTCATCATCGTGTGCAACGACAGCATTATTGTTTAGAACCTTTTTTATCTTATAGACGTGTCGATTTGTCTCCATATTCAACCTACCCTCTCCCACATTCTAGCATCACACTATGCTGTTGCAGCATCATATAAAAAAGTGACTCTGTCTCAATATAGCAGAGCCTCCCTTTTTTTGTCATGTTATTTCTTTGCTTTGATTTTTAGAATGTTTGTTTCACCCTTCGATGTTTGGACGACAGACATCGTCTCCATGCTTTCTACCTGATCTCCATTGGTTATTAATACAGGGGTTACAGTATCATTTGCCTTTTCTTTCACGAGTTCCAAGTCAAAGCGAATGAGACGATCACCCGCTTTGACCTTGTCCCCTTCTTTAACAAAGGATTTGAAGCCTTCCCCGTTCATGGCTACCGTTTCGATACCGATGTGGATCAAAATCTCGATACCCGCTTTAGATTCAATTCCAATGGCGTGCTTAGTTGGGAAAATCTGAACGATTTTACCTTCAACTGGTGAGACAACTTCTCCTTCACTTGGCATGATTGCGACACCGTCGCCCATCATCTTTTGTGAAAACGTCGGGTCAGGTACCTCGCTTAGAGAGACTATTGTTCCGGTCAGTGGAGAGACGAAGGTTTCTTGTTCTGGCTTGCCACCCACTATTTTGTTCATGAGTTTTTCAAACATATCGCTTCACCTTTTTCTATCTAAGAATGAACTGGCTTACAAGGTCATGCTTGATTCGTATGTCGTTTGATATGTGCTACCACTTGCTCAGCGGTCTCAAATGTGAGTGCTTCTGTTACGACCGGCTCTAGGTCCGCTTTGTTAAGCTTAGCGATTTGTTGTCTCGCCGGTAAGATGGACGTCGCACTCATACTGAACTCATCAAGCCCTAAACCGAGTAATAACGGGATAGCCACAGGGTCTCCTGCCATTTCACCGCACATGCCAACCCATTTGCCCTCTTGATGTGCCGCATTAATCACCATGCGGATCATTCTAAGGATTGAAGGATGGTATGGCTGATATAAGTAGGATACTTGTTCATTCATACGGTCAGCGGCCATGGTGTACTGAATCAGATCATTCGTTCCGATACTGAAGAAGTCCACTTCTTTGGCAAAGACGTCTGCGAGTAAAGCCGTTGAAGGAATTTCCACCATAATACCTAATTCGATATGTTCACTCACTTCTACGCCTTGCTGTTGAAGAGACTGTTTCTCTTCTTCTAATAGCTCACGTGCTTGACGGAACTCTTCTACTGTTGCCACCATCGGGAACATAATCTTTAATTGGCCTGCCGTACTCGCACGTAAAAGCGCGCGTAGTTGTGTGCGGAAAATATCTTGTTTGTCTAAACACATACGGATGGCGCGGAAACCTAAGAAAGGATTAAGCTCCTTAGGTAAATCGAGATACGGAAGTTCCTTGTCACCACCAACATCTAATGTTCTAACGACAACAGGCTTATCTCCCATTTGTTCTAGCACTTGGCGATACGCTTCATATTGTTCCTCTTCAGAAGGCATCTCATTTCGACCCATGTATATAAACTCTGTGCGGAATAATCCGACCCCTTCTCCACCATTACTGAGGACAGCATCGACATCTTTTACAGTACCGATATTGGCTGCAAGCTCCACCTGATGACCATCTTCAGACACAGACGGTTCATTAACCAGTTTTTCCATTTCTTTTCTTTGCTCAACGTACTCTGCCTGCTTTTGTTTATACTCATTGATTTGCTCATCTGATGGGTCCACTAACACCTGACCTTGAATGCCGTCAACAATGAGCAGCGTACCGTGTTCGACTGTTTGCGTCACGTTTTTCGTCCCCACAACCGCAGGGATTTCCATTGACCTTGCCATAATGGCAGAATGAGACGTACGACCACCGATGTCCGTCGTGAACCCGCGAACATATTCACGGTTAATTTGTGCTGTATCAGAAGGGGTGAGATCATTGGCAACGATCACGACTTCCTCCTGTATCATACTTGGATTCGACGTAGATACGCCTAGCAGATGGCCTAACACACGTTTCGTCACATCTCTAAGATCTGAGGCTCTTTCTTTCATGTAGTCGTTATCCATCTGTTCAAACATGGTAATGAAGCCATTGGCTGCCTCATTTAATGCATACTCAGCGTTGACCTCTTCGCTTTTAATTTTATCTTTGACTTGTTGAATCAGCTCTGGATCATCTAGCACAAGGAGGTGAGCTGAGAATATTGAAGCTTTATCTTCTCCAAGCTCTTTTTTCGCATGGTCACGTATCGCTTCTAACTCTTCCTTCGCTGTGTTGATGGCTGTCTCAAGTCTGCCTTGTTCCGCTTCGACATCTTCCACCGGCTTTTTGGATACGTCTAATTCCTCATCTTGCATGATAAACGCTTTCGCGATTGCAATACCTGAGGAAGCCGCAATTCCTCTCAACTCTGCCATCCTTATTCTCCTAAACCTTCATTTTTCATTGATTCTTCAATGGCTTGTAGCGCTTCATCAGCATCGTCGCCTTCTGCTGTTACTTTAATATCTGCTCCTTGTTGAATGCCTAAGGACATCACGCCCATAATGGACTTCAGGTTAACGGACTTTTCTCCGTGTACGAGTTCAATTTCAGAGTTAAATTTAGACGCCGTTTGGACTAACTGTGTCGCCGGACGTGCATGTATCCCAGATTCACTTGTTACTTTAAATGTTTTTTCAGCCATCGTGCAAAACTCCTTTTTGTTTGTTTATATGTTATTTTGTCGATTCGGAAAGAGATTCATTCTAAAATAAAGCCCTTTCATGGCAAATAAAAAAGCATGGATGTATGCACAGTTTCCCCCTCAGCTGAGTGAGTAAACGTGTTCAGTCACATCCATGCCTGATCGAGTCAGTCACATGTAAGGTATATGGTTTTTGGTTAAGGTTAGGTTAGCAATTTAATGAACAATCCTATCGACAATCATAGACATATTACCACAATAGATTGTAAGATTTCAATACATAAAGACTAAATTTACTTTTTCCTTTCTTTTTTGATACGATTTAGACAGACAAAAAGTCGGAATTGAGGGATAATGATGAACATTATTGTTAGCACACTAAATGCAAAATACATTCACACTTGCTTAGCTTTGCGATACCTCAAAAGCTATGCACAGCCAGAGTTTGAAGTGCAAATGAAAGAATTCACGATAAAAGATCCGGCTATGAATATCGTCACGGAGTTACACAGTCTTCAACCGGATATCATCGGATTTAGCTGTTACATTTGGAACATAGAGCAAACAATCCCTGTGATTCAGATGCTTAAAAAGGTCCATCCCGATTTAAAAATTGTACTGGGGGGTCCTGAGGTCTCGTACGATGTCGAGTACTGGTTTGAACGCGTGCCAGAGATAGACTTTATCGTCGTGGGTGAAGGAGAAGACACGTTTAAGCAACTCTTACAGGAAGTGCAAAGTGAGCAGAAGTATCACATGGTCTTTGGTTTGGCTTATCGTCATAAGAACGGAGACGTCATCGTGAACCCGCCAAGGCCAAAACTAGACTTAAAAGAAGTGCCCTCTCCCTTTCGTTTTGAAGAAGATACACAACATCTCGCAAAGCGTATTACCTATATCGAAACCAGCCGAGGATGTCCCTTCAGCTGTCAGTTTTGTCTTTCCTCAATTGAGGTCGGCGTCCGGTACTTTGATATTGAGCGTATGAAAGAAGAGATTTTGTTCCTAATTGAAAACGGTGCCAAGCTCATCAAATTCGTCGATCGTACCTTCAACATTAAACGCGACTATGCCATGGAGATGTTTGATTTCCTCATCAAAAACCACCAAGGATGTGTGTTTCAGTTTGAGATCACTGCTGACATCATGCGACCTGAAGTGATCACATTTTTAAACGAGCACGCACCGCCTGGCGTCTTTCGATTTGAAATCGGGGTGCAATCAACGAATGATGCCACAAATGAACGGGTACAAAGAAAACAAAACTTCAAAAAACTCAAGCGCACAGTAGAAATGGTTCGAGACGGAGGAAAAATCACACAACATCTTGATTTAATTGCGGGTCTACCAGAAGAAAACTATGATTCGTTCAGAAAAACGTTTAATGATGTCTTTACCCTCGGGCCTGAGGAGCTACAGTTAGGGTTTTTAAAGATGTTGAGAGGGACAGGCGTTCGCCTGAGAGCAGCTGAGCATGATTACGTCTATATGGACCAGGCTCCATATGAAATCTTAAGTAACAACGTCCTACCTTTTGAGGATATTGTTCGCATTAAGCGTGTAGAGGATGTGCTTGAGAAGTACTGGAATGACCACAGAATGGATCATACTATTCAATATATCACCCAACAGACCTTCTCCTCCCCCTTTGATTTCTTCCAATCCTTTGGCGATTACTGGGAGGAAAAAGGTTGGTCCAAGATCGGTCATCAATTAGAGCATCTTTTTCAACGGCTAGACGACTTTCTTTTCACATCGAATGTACCACAGTATGATTTTATCAAAAGCTTGATGAAGTACGATTTCTTTATGCACCATAAGCACAAGCCACGAAAAATATGGTGGCACCATGAGATGGATAAGAGCACAAGAAAACAACTGATCCGTGCCATATCTGAAAATCCTGAGCATTGTGCTCAAGGGTTACAGAGATTAGAGTTAAATGAACAAGCCTTGCAAAAACATACTATGATGGATATTATCCCTTATGATCTCGGTCAATATTTCAAAACGGGTCAAATTCAGCAAAGTGCCACTTGCCTGATGGTCTATTACAACCCTAAGACACAACAACCGACGTCTTTCTTCTTCCCTGTTTCAGAGCCTCTAATTGGAACAGCTTAGTTCGCAACGAGCAGTGACCGATCATCGTTCACATCACTATACAAAAAAGACAGCTATGCTATAGTAGCTGTCCTTTTGTGCTTGGTCATAAGTTTATGTACATATGTATATAAAAAAGAGGCCTCCCATGGGGTCATGAGAGGTTACCAAAAACAATTCATTGTAGACGGCAACCTGGCAATCATAGTCTGTAATAGACCGTAGACCCATGGCTTTGCGACACTCCCTTTCGGAAGTTGTGCCCTTTTCATTTTGACATTAGAATGGGTATGGGTAATGGGATGGAGTCAATACTTATCATAACCTATACTTTGTCTTTTGTATAGTCCTGTTTTTTCGACAGGATCTGCCATTTTGTCGAGTACGTCTTTTTATACAGTTTGATTAAAATAATTTTATCAATCATTTCGTATGATAAGATAAACGATTAATCCCAGTACCGGAAACGCAATGGTCCCCACCAAAACAATGATGGCGAACTCTTTACTATTCCCTTTCCTTAATGAATCCCGATAGGCCCAAATGCTCGTCACAATGTTTAATATAAATAAAAATAAGAGGCCTATTAGAATACCACTGAACATCATGACCCCTGGAAAAAATTCATACATCATTTTGTTTATTCCTCTCCTCTCCCTGAACGTACCATGTTTGCTATGTACACGACCAGATTCATGCACGACCTTATAAACATGTCACTCATCATTTTAGCACATTCAATACATCATACGTGCTCATCACAGAAGAGTTTCAGTCACTTTGGTTAACATTCATCAGAACAGTGGTAACTGGTCGAGATTATTTGACGGATCTCCATCCGCATTACTACGCAAATGGGGTGCTCCGTCCCTTCCTGTAAATACGTTTGCGCCTTGAATTTGTCCCTCCATGACCGCTTGTTGTGCATCTTTGTAATGCAATGTACGTCCCTGACTCGTTTTAAGTTCAACAATGTCGCCGTCCTCATTTTTTCGTACAGCAACAAAGTGTTCTTCTTGTCGATCCTGACCTGTGTTTCCTTGGTTTTGGTCCAAACCTGAACCCTCCTTTGGTTTATATTTACGCATTATTGTACCCTTTTTTACTTATGTCATAAGTGATGGTTTGGTCTGCATATCTTTGGCGTTGCCACAGCGTGAATGCAACGGGGCACATTGATTTAAACTAGGTCTAAACCGAAGGGGGTGACAAACATGACACGTAAAAGATTACTTGTACCTGAAGCACGCCAAGGCATGGACCTGCTTAAGGCAAGGGTCATGAGAGAAAACGGGTATACCACGCAGTCTCCAGAACAGGTCAAGTATGAGGTAGCCCAAGAAAAGAATATCGCACTTAAGAAGGGGTATAATGGCCAGCTGACTTCAGCCGAGGCGGGCCAAGTAGGGGGGCCAATCGGTGGCCATATGGTAAAAGAACTCGTGCGAATGGCGCAGGAAAACATCGTTAAGGATAATCAATAATGGTTCGCGTCAAGTGCGGGGTAACCCTCCAGCACATCTCTTCATGTCGCACTTCTGCGTTCACCCAGCTTTTATCATGGAAAGCAAAGCTGTTTAATGCAGCGTCTAAATCAATCAAAAAATCACCCTCCTGTTGGGGATGCCAACCGAAGGGTGATGGATTGCATTTCATGCTTGATGCTATTTATCTGATTTAAGGTTGTTGGTTGAGTGCTTCGTACACATCGACTAAACCATGACCGAATGCTTCGTCATGCCCGTTCTTCCCTAAATCTTCAGCCGTTTGTTTCAAATGTGTGATCACTCTAGCTGGAGACGTCTCGGGGTATGCTGATTTAACCATACCCACTGCCGCCGTCACTTTTGGCGCAGCCATACTTGTCCCGATCGCCCATCCGTAGGATCCTTGCTCCACGGGTACTGTACTCAAGGCTTGCGCTTCTTCATCAATAAGAGATACATCTTCTTCTGGGTTAGGCCATTCCGGTCCTAAGTCACCACCTGGGGCACCCAAATCAACGTTTGAGGAGCCATAGTTGGAGTAATAGGCAAGTGTATCTCTATTAGTAGTTGAAGACACGCTAATGACCCAAGGAATATCTGTAAAAGTATCAAAGAGTGGGCCATAGATTTTGCCCTCACCCGGTTCTGTATGAGAGGCCTTGCCTAAATCCATAGCGCTATTACCATTTGCACCGACAATAATCATGCCTTTGTTCTGGGCGTACTTGACCGCTCTCTTAGCGGATTGATGAAGGAGACGAGATTGTTCGTCCGTCATCGTGCTATACGTACCTAGGCTTAAGTTAATGACATCCACCCCATCATCAGCGGCTGTTGTAATCGCATCTAAAATACCTGCCCAAGACATGCGGCCTTCACTGTTGGACACACGATAGGACGCTATACCTAACCCAGGACCGACCCCTTTGACACTGCCATTGGCCGCAATTGCACCTGCCACATGAGTCCCGTGCATACCACTATCGGTGTAGGCATCCTCTTCTGTCGCCTCTGGGAAAAAGGTTTTACCATATAATAAGTTGGGTTGTAAATCAGGGTGACTAAAATCAATCCCTGAATCTACCACACCGACAACGACGTCATGGTTTCCTTGATTGATGTCCCAAGCAGCACCATGAGCCGTGACACGCTGAATATCCCACTGATATTCTTCATATAGGTTAGCATCCTGATTGTCGTCAGTATTCAAATCTCTATCCGCTTGGATCCATGCGTCATGTGCACGAATATCAACATGGCGATTAGCCTGCTGTACGCCACTCATATTTTGCACATGTGTCATAAACTGCTCATCCGATGACTTAACATGTAAGACCCCAACTTCGCGAGCTTCGTAGATGATGTCGGCTCCTTGTGTGATATCATGAACGACCTCATCGTAAGAAGCGTTCTCCTTCACGAGTACGATGTATTCTTGTTCCTCTTCTCCTAAGGCCACACCTTGGTAGCCAAGTACTGTAAACGCGAGCGCCAGTACCAGACCGATCATCCAAAAACGTTTCATATTGTTTCCCCCTACATTTTTAATGATTGATATTGATTAACAAACCTGTTAAACATTGCTGATTAACACATACTCTTAGTGAAAAATAGCGTTAGATAGCCAACGGTATAGATAATCTGTATGATCTCTAAAACTAGGTTCTAAACCGATGAGGGTGACATCTTGATCGTTATGCTTAACCACAACAGGTTGGCCTTGAGCCGCTTCTCGATTTCTCCAATGACCAGAAGCAAAGAAGTTCTCCTGATCAGCATAACGGGCGACAATTGTGACATCACTTTGTTCAACGTCATTAAACCAAATCGGTCTATAAACAAAGCCGATGTCTTCAGCGTTATAGCCAGAGGATAAGATGTCATCCTCAATGTCGAGATGGACAATCCCGTTACTATTCGCTTGTCCCAAAGAATAGGACACATCGGTAAGGTCGAGTTGAGCGGTTGCATGAGTCGCTAGTGCACCTACAGCAATATATTGACCACCGTCTTGTACAAAAGTATGGACATTGTCTTTAAATGCTTCAAATTGTTGCTCGTTCTCAAGACCAAACGGCGCGTTCGCCTCAGAAAGGTTTGTGGAAATGAGTTGTGATGTGCCACTGTAAACAAATACGTCAAATTCACTTAAGATACCATTTGCCACTTCCCGCGGATGCAGCTCGGCCACACTAAAACCTAATCTTTCTAAAGCGAGTCTTGTACCGGCATGCGTTTGTTGTTTGTTCATACCGCCGTCTTCTAAGATAGCCACACGCAGGGTCTCTAATCTATTCACATCTTCTGGTAATTCAGTTGTCTGAAGACGTAAACCTGCCTCGCTGACTGCTTGTTGCAATGATGAACCACGTTCGGCTTCAACATAGAACTGTCCTTTGTCATCCTTGTACACATCGATGCCTTGCATCAGTAGATCATTCACCAATTGAACGGATGCCACAGAATCGTTTGGAATCATATAAGGTCCCTTACCCTCTAAAGCTCCCTTCTCCTGTACTTGTTGAACAGGAGAAGTCTTGACATCAAATGAAGTCTGAATAGGGATGGCATCAAAACCCCATAAAAGAGGTAAGCTCCATGATGAAATATCATACATTGATGGCGCATCGTCGCTGATATCTTCCCCTTCCCACAGCATGGTGTTGATCAATCCCGCTTTC
Source organism: Caldalkalibacillus salinus (assembly GCF_016745835.1). Classification (NCBI taxonomy): domain Bacteria; kingdom Bacillati; phylum Bacillota; class Bacilli; order Caryophanales; family Bacillaceae; genus Caldalkalibacillus; species Caldalkalibacillus salinus. The sequence continues at coordinate 127,221 of NZ_JAERVL010000017.1, forward strand.
GCTTGTTGTAGACTGACAACGTACGTCCCTTGCGGATACGTTTGACCACCTGCCTCAAACGACTGTACGGCACGTTCGACCTGTATGTCATTACGTATTAAGTGCTTGACAGCCTTATGGGTTACCGTTGGATCAGCGTCGTCTACAGGCAAGACGTAAGCTTCAGGGAAAAAGCCTTCAGGATGAGAAGGATGGTCAAACTGAATGCCACGCTTGAACATTTCGATTTGGTCCACAAGCATGTCCTGTTTGTTCTCAGTGGCAAACTTTAACGCACCCATTGTCGCGTCATACGTCCAGCGTACACCGTCCCAATCGTTGGTTGGTGCTTCAAGTGTATAGCCGTATGCGCCATGGTACATGGCATACATGGGCGTAAATATCGGTGGATAATCATCCCAGCCCGAGGAGCCATCTCGATAAGGGATATAAGAACCCGTCATTTCCTGATAATCTTGGCTTTCATAAGCGTCTCTGTGGCTTACGATTTCAGATTCCATCGCTTCTGCCTGATCCTCGGCCCACTTAATAAATAAATCATACTGATAGTTAGGGTTATGGGGTGGGGTACAAGGCTCGATGAGACCGAGTTGGCCTGGATACCAATCGGAATAATCAACATAACCGTGAAGATCTAAAAAGACCATCGGTTGCCACTCCGTTATTAAATCGACCATCTGTTGGGTCTCTGGCTGAGATTGCGTGATAAAGTCACGGTTCAGGTCTATGCCATTTCCATTAAAACGGGTGGCCATGACACGCCCGTCTGGATTTGCAACGACATTAAAGATAAGAATGTTATCCTCTAAGATATTCGTCGTCTCCACATCGTCATTAAATGCGAATCTTTCAATCAACTGGAGTACGGCGTCCGTGCCAACAAATTCCGTACCATGAATAGAGCCGTTAATCATGACCGGGACTTTAAAATCCGGATTAGCGTCTACCCAATCCTGAGCTTTTTCAGGGTTATTGAACATTTGTTGTCTGAGTGCTTTATGTTTACCTAAACGTCCATTTTCACTAGGTTCTGAGATCGTCACTACGTACATTGGCCGCCCCTCGCTAGACGTCCCTCTTTCTTCTAGTTGTACACGAGGACTTTGGGCGTATTGCTTTAACTTTTCTTCAATCTCTGAGTACTTGACGAAATCATAGTGTTCTGAGTTAAATGGACTTCTGTCAGCTTCCTCCTCGTTTATGTTGACATACTTCCAGGATGGTTGCTGATTCGGGGCTTGTCCCTGTTCAGCGACAACCGAAGGCAGTGAAGCTGTGCTAGCCAAGCCAATGGCTAACATACTAGCGATGACTTGTTTTTTCATCTTTCCTCCCCCTTTAAAATGTTTTACATAGCTTTTTGTCCCGCGTGGCATGGTGTATGTACGTTCTTGGTCCATACTTCCATGCTCAACGTCTTGAGGTGGGTAATTATTTAGTAAAGTGAATAATTAGTCACTCTAAATCATTATATCAGAAACGGAATCGTTGTTGTTAAAAAATGTTGTGAATTGATCTGTCTACATCAGAAAACACTAATATAGCCCTATTCACTAGCGTGTCAATGGTTCTTTGTTACACTCATTTCTATTTTATATGATTTTTTTAGATAAGGGACGACAATCTACACATATATGTTGACATAAATCTTAGGAGGCATGAATATGCACAGTATGAAAATAAAGCAAAACCAGCAAAACAAAAGCGATCAACACGAATTCATGAAAAAATATGTCTTGTTAGTCATTTTGATTCCTTTATTCCTGTTCTTAAGCCCTGGCTTCGAATCGGTTGGATATGCTCACTCGAACCAACCCATTAACTGGGGTTTTAAGAGAAGCACTGACCATCAACCACCTTCAGCAGGGCAAGAATATGAACAACTATTAGCGGAGCATAACGCTTTTTATCTAGGCGATACGGACAAAAAAGACATCTATCTTACATTTGACAATGGTTACGAAAATGGGTTCACAGACGACATTTTAGATGTACTAAAAGAAAAAGACGTACCAGCCACTTTTTTTGTCACAGGTCATTTTTTAAATGAACAGGCCCCTCTCATTAAACGTATGGTAAACGAAGGCCATATCGTGGGTAACCATTCATGGGGGCACCCGAACTTCACAAAAATCAGTGATGAACGCGTAAGTGAAGAATTACGTAAAGTAGAGCAAAAGTTTGAAGCTATAACAGGTATGAAAGGAATGAACTATCTTCGCCCGCCCCGAGGCGTCTTTAGTGAACGTACCCTCGCACTAGCAGACCAAGAAGGGTACATGAACGTATTCTGGTCTTTGGCCTATGTCGATTGGAAAACAGACCAACAAAAAGGCTGGAAGTATGCTCACGATCAGATTATGAAGCAAGTCCATCCGGGAGCTGTCGTTCTTCTTCATACGGTTTCCAGTGATAACGCAGAGGCCCTTGCACAGGTGATCGATGACATAAAAGCAGAGGGGTACGAGTTCAAAAGCTTGAACGACCTCGTCGTGGAAAAAGAGTTAGGCCTGAACAGTGATATTTTCAACCCATAATTTAAAAGAAGGAGCTGCTCTGTAATCGCAACTCCTTCCATCCATTAAACTTGTCTTTGGGCATAGCCCACTAAAAACTGTAGAATCACATGGGCGGCTAGGCGACTGGTCATGTCTCTAAAATCTTTGGTCGGATCGATTTCCACGATATCCATCCCTTGCACGATATCTTGTTGGGCTAAGTCACGCACAGACGCCAACAGTTGCTGACTAGCCATACCGCCAGGGCCGATAGCGGGACATCCAGGCGCTTCAGATTGATCGAGGACATCCATATCAACAGATAAATATATGATGTCACATGATGCCTTGAGGTGGGCCAGCGCATCCGTTAAGATGTCATCCATTTGTCGTTCTCTTACGTCTTTCATGGTAAAGACACGTACACCCTGTTCCTGTGCATATTGATGATACCGTTTAGAATTGGAAAAACTACGGATGCCGATTTGCACTAATTGATTCCCTTTCAAGGTACCGGATTGAATCAATCCTCTGAACGGTGTGCCATTGGAAGGTCCCCCATCTTCAGTGTTTCGCAAATCGTGGTGCGCATCAAACTGAATGACCCCCACTCGATTACCCCATGACCGTTGGGCTTCAATCCAACCTTGTAAACTGGGACATGAGATTGAATGGTCGCCACCGAGGAAAATAGGGATCATGGACGGGTACAGCGATGCCAGTTGGGCCGCTGTCTCGCGTATGCGTTTGTGAGACTCAGTGATGTCTGTGACATGCATCTGTATGTCTCCACAGTCCCACATAAATAGATTTTGGAGGTCTACCTCCTCTTCTATGGCGTATGTGGTGGCCTGAAACAATGCCTGCCGGATACTTTGCGGGGCAAAAGAGGCCCCAGAATGACTAATGGACGGTTTAGACAACGGCACGCCCACGAGTCCTATGCCTGAAACGGAGGGACTAAGCGTCGCCTCAGAAGATGCGGACGAGTCAGTCTCATCTGCTTGAAGCGGCATCGATGTGATGATATCCCCAACCTTCGTGATTCCGCTATCTCTAAATACTGCTTCTCCAGCTGGGTGTAAATGTGTAAACGTCTTAGAACTCATCTTGTCGACATCCTCTCACCACTTTTATTTTCCCTTTCTTAATGACCGTATTAACATGGTTCACACCATAATGATAAGGAATATACTGATAATTCGGTGCGTCCCACAACACCACATCCGCTTGCCAGCCTTCACGTATTTGTCCCACTGAATGACCGCGGTTTATGGCATGAGCTGCATTGACCGTCACCGCATTCCAAACTTCTGCAGGATTCATCTTTAGCTGTAACGCTGCTAAATTCATAATGAATTGTATATTCTCCGTTGGTGAACTCCCAGGGTTAAAGTCAGTGGATAAGGCTACACTCACCTGATTTTCTATCATTGTACGTGCACGTGCATGTTCAGTTTTGCCTAAGTAAAAGGAGGTCCCCGGTAAAAGAACGGCGGTGACTTTATTGGCTGCGAGCTGTTCAATCCCATTGTCGGAGGACCCTACCAGATGATCAGCTGACGTTGCCCCTAATGCGGCGGCCAATTCTGTTCCACCCAGTGGATCAATTTCATCAGCGTGTATTTTCAGTCCGAATCCTTTGTCCTTTGCGGCGGCCAGATAGCGTTTAGACTGTTCAACGGTGAATACCCCTGTTTCACAGAAAATATCAACGAATTCAGCCAGTTCCTCCCGTTTGACTTCATCTAATATATCTATCATGAGGTCAAGCATCCCATCAGGGTCCTGTTTCCATTCCTTCGGTATCGCGTGCGCGCCTAAAAAGGTAGAGACGATATCGGTATCTTGTTCTTGTTGTAGGCGTTTAACGACCCGTAGCTGCTTGAGTTCTGTTTCGCGATCTAACCCATAACCACTTTTGGCTTCAATCGTTGTCATACCATAGGAAAGCATCCGTTCAAGATGAAAAGTGGCCTTGTCATACAATTCATCTTCTGTTGCCCTGCGTGTCATTTCCACCGTTGAGAGGATACCACCGCCTTGGGCCAGTATATCCAGATAAGGAATACCCTTTAATTTGAGATCAAATTCATGCTCCCGAGACCCACCGAATACAAGGTGAGTATGTGGATCTACGAGTCCAGGCGTGACGAGCTTTCCTTTACAATCAATCATCTGATCGCTCTTAATCTGTTGCGTTGTCTGATCTTGCATCTGCCCTATATAAGCAATGCGGCCATCTTTAATCCCAACCACAGCATCCTCTAGCATGGGAACATGATTCATCTGCTCCCCAGTCACCGGTTGGTCGTGGTCATGATTCATCGTCAGTAACTGACCAATATGCGTCAGCAGTATGTCCACGTGAGTTGGCTTAGTGCCAGTGTTATTTTGAAGTTCCATGTTTTTCCCCTCCTAAAAAATCAGCTATGATTAATCATAAACGTATCATCATGACAAGTAGAATCTTCGTATATTTTTCGTTTTAAACTTTTATCTATCTAATCTATTCATTCATGGGTAGACGTACGCCCTTTTCGGCTGCAACGTCCTTAGCCACATCATACCCTGCATCCGCATGACGGATAATGCCCATACCAGGGTCCGTGTTTAATACACGTTCTAAGCGCTGTTTCGCTTGTTCTGTTCCGTCTGCGACAGCCACCATCCCCGCATGGAGTGAGTAGCCCATACCGACACCACCACCATGGTGAAATGAGACCCAGCTTGCGCCAGCGGCAGTGTTTATCAAGGCATTTAATACAGCCCAATCACCTACGGCATCGCTACCGTCCTTCATGCTTTCCGTTTCTCTATTAGGTGAAGCGACAGAACCACAGTCTAAGTGATCTCTGCCAATCACAATCGGTGCTTTTAACTCCCCTCGACGGACGAGTTCGTTTATGGCAAGACCCATTTTGACTCGCTCCCCATACCCTAACCAACAGATACGGGCAGGTAATCCTTGAAACGCCACTTTCTGTTGTGCCATATCGATCCAGCGGTGTAAGGCTTCATTCTCTGGAAACAGCTCCTTAATCAGGGCATCAGTACGGTAAATATCCTCTGGATCTCCTGATAAGGCTACCCACCGGAAAGGGCCCTTTCCTTCACAGAATAGAGGTCTCATATACGCTGGCACAAAGCCAGGGAATTGAAAGGCCTGATCCACTCCTTCATCCTTGGCGACTTGACGGATATTGTTTCCATAGTCAAAGACGACAGATCCACTCCGTTGCAGGTCGAGCATCGCCTGCACATGTGTGGCCATACTTTGCTTCGCTTCTGTCATATACCGGTCTGGATTTTCATGACGAAGTTCTGTTGCCGCTTGTAAAGTATACCCGCTAGGAATATAACCGTTTAAAGGGTCATGTGCAGAGGTTTGATCGGTGACGATATCTATTTTGACTTGTCTCGCCGTAAGCTCAGGCAACATATCCGCTGCATTCCCAACCAATCCAATTGAGAGTGCTTCGCCTTGTCGTCGCGCTTCCTCAGCCCATGTGAGTGCTTCTTGTAATGAGTGTGTTTTGCGATCACAATATTGTGTCTTTATCCTCTTGTCTATTCGCGCCTCATCGACTTCAATGGCAATGACCACTCCCTCATTCATGGTAACGGCTAGTGGCTGTGCGCCTCCCATGCCACCCAGACCTGCTGTAACCGTTAAGGTGCCTTTCAAGCTTCCACCAAAGTGTTGGTTTGCCACGGCTGAAAATGTTTCATATGTTCCCTGTAAAATGCCTTGTGTGGCAATATAGATCCAACTTCCTGCCGTCATTTGACCGTACATCATGAGTCCCTCTGCTTCTAGTTCACGAAAGTGTTCCCAGTTCGCCCATTGGGGGACTAAGACAGAGTTAGATATGAGCACCCGCGGCGCTTGCTCATGTGTTTTGAAAACGCCAACCGGTTTTCCGGATTGCACGAGCATCGTCTCATCGTCACCCAGGGTTTTTAATGTACGTACGATGGCGTGATACGCATCCCAGTCTCGTGCAGCCTTCCCTATACCGCCATAGACGACGAGATCTTCAGGTCTTTCGGCGACCTCAGGATCGAGGTTGTTCATGAGCATACGTAGCGCCGCTTCTTGTTCCCATCCCTTACATTCTTTCTCCATTCCTGTTTTCGCTTTGATGACACGGTTTGTGTTATTCATCATCGTACCCTCCCTTAATTCATAACAGATTTGTTTTGTGATGGATCCAAGGTTAATTCGTAAGGTGCTTCACTAGGATTAAATGTGTCCTGTAACCATGCAGCGAGATGTTCAATATCTTGAGCTGTGGCACGGTCCTGATTCAGGGACTTAACCTGCTCTCTCCCTAACGTATAAAAGGCACTCGTGACGGGAGCAAGACGCTCTGGACCTCGATACTCCACCGCTTGCAGAGCACAAAATAGCTCAATCGCCAACACACGACGGACATTATCAATGACTTGGGTCGCATGTCTTGCGCCGATCGTTCCCATACTTACATGATCCTCCTGATTGGCGGACGACGGGATAGAATCAACACTTGCTGGATGGGCCAGTGTTTTATTCTCTGAAACGAGGGAAGCGGCACAGTATTGCAGAATCATGGCCCCTGACTGTAAGCCAGGTTCTGGACTAAGAAAAGCTGGCAAGTCATTAAGTTGGGGATTAACCAAACGTTCAATTCTTCGCTCTGAAATATTGGCCATTTCAGCCATCGCAATGGCTAAGAAATCCATGGCTAAGGCCATCGGTTGTCCGTGAAAATTGCCACCCGACAGGACATCATCCGCTTCGGCAAACACCAATGGATTATCGGTGGCTGCATTGATCTCTACCTCGAGCTTATCTCGCACATATTGTAAGGTTTGCCATGTGGCTCCGTGTACTTGAGGAATACATCTTAATGAATAAGCGTCTTGAACACGCAACTCTCCCTGTCTAGTGACTAATTGACTATGTTGCAAACAGTGTCTAAGGCGCTTCGCTACCGTACGTTGTTCCTGATAACCACGTGCGAGGTGAATGCGATCATCAAACGCATCGATGACACCTCTTAGTCCTTCTATGGTCATTGAAGCGATCAAGTCCGCTTGCAAGGCCACCGTCTCTGCGTTAAGCAGATTTAAAACGCCAACGGCCGTCATGACCTGTGTCCCGTTTATGAGTGCCAAGCCTTCCTTAGCTTGTAAACGAAGGGGCGTGATTTGCTTTTGCTGAAAAATATCTTGGCTCGACACGATGTGCCCTTCTTTGTATACCTCTCCCTCCCCCATGACGACGAGCGCCATGTGAGATAGCGGTGCCAGATCACCACTTGCTCCTAGTGATCCTTGTTGAGGAATCACGGGATGGATGTGCTCATTGAGTAGTTGAACTAAAAATGAGATGACTTCCGGACGCACACCAGAGTAACCTTTGACTAAGGCATTGGCCCTCAGGAGCAAAATGGTACGACTCACTTTTTCATCAAACGGTGCACCGACACCACAAGCATGACTCCGTATCAGGTTTGTTTGTAACGCCTCTACCTCATGCTTATGAATATAGACGTCACTTAATTTCCCAAATCCTGTCGTAATGCCATAAACGACTTGATTCTGCTCAACGATATCCTGTACCGTTTGATGGCTTTCCCGCACGCGAAACCATGCTTCGTCTTTAACAGCCACCTTTTCACCTTTCATCACGACACGGTGGATTTCGTCTAACGTTAATGAGTACCCGTCTAAGGTGACTCTTTCGTTTCTCTCCTCTACCATTGCAATCCTCTCCTTATTTGGGATAAGGTCTAAAAAAAACAAAAAGGGGCTACATCCCCTGCGTCGCAGAAGATATAGCCCCCTCATAACTCATGACTATGGGCCTAATATTCACTTGTTAAATATGGTTAACGCCTAATCCCACAGCTTCGTGCTCTAAGCCTTTCACTGGTGCTCCGATCGTGCCATACAGGGCGACCGCAATCCACTCCCCTTCATCCTCCTTATCGGGGTATGGTTGGCCTCTGACAATGGCGAACGTAAGACCAACTGTTCGTAGGACAGAACCTAGCTGGACTTGCCCTCTTGTCACACCATGTAACGCTTCAATGATGGCATGATACAGCGCGTGTGTGTCTCGATACGTGTCTGTACTGATTAAACCGTTTCTTTTAGCTGCCGTTTCTATTGCCGCCACAATTTTGTGGGTGTCCATGGCTCCTGATTTGCCGATACAGTAGGTAAAGCCCTGCTTGACCACTTCATCTGCAAAAGGGGAGGTACCTTCATCTTGCGCATGGAGAGCAAGTATAACGGCATTTCTACCAATCCGATGGTCCGTTTGCTGATTCATTATGTCCCTCTTCCCATTTAAGTCAATGTCTTAAAGATGCTTACTATCTATATCTCATCACTTAGGTCTCATAACTAATGTCTAAACACCTTATCTTATAACTAGTATCTTCTTACATTGTAGAAGGGGAGGAAATCGTTGTCAATATGTCTTCATTGATCTATGCTCCCGCTGCATATATTTTTTTAGAGCCAGCTTGACTTCACCTTGCAAATATTCTACCCAAATGGCATAAGTGTCGCGATATCCTTTGTGTCTAAAATCAATAGACACCCCTTGTTTAGACATCATCTCTTTCTCAATGACAATGCCCTCCCGCTTCAAGGCAGCCTTCGCTGTTTTTAAATCTTGCAGCACTTGATGCCTGACGTTCTCACCCCATTCTTGATACACTTCCTTCAGCTTGATGTCGACGCTTTGTAGCCGGCGCTCATTATAATCTAGGCATTTTAATAGCACTTGTAAGACCGTATACGTTTTTAACGTCGCAAATGGTGAAACAGTTTTCATCCTAACTTCACCCCTTATCAAGTTAGACAGATACGCAAGGAACGTATGTTCTTATTATGCCATAAAAAAAGGAGGAATTATAGTCCTTTCCTCCTGGTTATATTTACCTATTAACGATGGTGATGCGCTAACTAGTGCTTTGTACAGCTTGTATCACATCAGAAAATGATTTATCCGCCATAGAATGAAGGGTCAGGCTGACTTCTTTCTCTGGTGGTCTGTGCGTGGTGATCGTATTCGGCACCCATACACAGTGTATACCTGCACTTACTGCTGCGTGTGCCCCGTGCCCCGAGTCTTCAAAGGCAATCGCTTCTTCACCTTTGATCCCGAGCTTATCTAGCGCACGCAAATATAATGCTGGGTCAGGCTTGACGTGCTCTACGTCATCACTCGTGTTGATGGTCTCAAAATAATCGTAGATGTGGTGAGCTCTCAGGTAATGCTCAACCCACTCACGCTCAGAACTAGAAGCTAAGCCGATCTTAAGTCCCATTCGTTTCGCCTCGGAGAGATATTCCCTGACACCCGGACGTAAATCCTGCTCCAACATGATTTGCTCGTATTTCTCTTTTCTTTGTTGGAATAAGATAGCTTTATCCAAGCGTTCCCCTATCAGTTCCTGTAGATAATCATCAGGATGGAAAGCATCAAATGTCGTCCCAACCACTTGTAAGTATTTCTCTAAAGGGAGCGTTTGATTATACTTGGCAAATACATGATCAAAAGCGTGATACCACGCTGTTTCGGTATCTAAAATCAACCCATCAAAATCAAAAATAACGCCTTTAATACTCATATTTGTTCCTCCTCCACTCTTCAATACGGATAGATGTTTCTCTTTCATTTCTCTCTCGTTTCTCTCTCGTTTCTCTTTCGTTTCTACTTTTTACTACTTCGTGACCTGTTACGATACAGCAATGAACCGAGTGAGCCACGCGATATAATGGGCCGCAGGTATAAACAAAAGCTGGGCCAACAGCGTGCCACAGACTCTTGAGATCACAAGCATGCCCGTAACGTCTCTCAACGTTAAGTAACGTCCTTGATTCCGATGCACTTCATCCGCTAGTAAGGACACTTTCGGATCGATAAACACAACAAGCAGAACGGTGGCGATACCGTTGACCAACCCTGAAGCCATAATGGCAGTGGCGGCTCGATCTGGTGCGAGTAGAGCCGCGTATAAAGCCGAAAGCACCCCGATTGTGTAAATCGCAGTGATTAACATATTCATGAGGAAAAAAGACACTGGCATCGCCTTAAGATTAAGTTTATTTACAAAGGCTAAGGTTGGCCATTTAATATGCCGACCTACCCTTTTCCAAATACGAATATGTAAGGATGAACGGAGTAGTGCTGGTATAGAACCTTTTTCCTGGTGTAGGTGCAATACCGCTCTGGAAAATAAAGCCACGAAAGTCGGAAGTAGGATGGCCCCTAATAGGGTGCCAAATGTGGCCGCTCCAATAATGACCCTAAACTGTTGACTGACATAGGTCAGCGTGTCGACATGGGGGGCGACATCTATGAGACTCCCTGTGAAAGGCTGTTGGACCATATTCCCCATTCGCGATACGATCACTAACATATTAAACAATGAGAGAGACAGAGCTAAGAATCCTATTCTCGCTCCTGATAATCGTGTGCCGTAAGCCAACGTTTCAATGGTATGAATAAGAATAATGAATACGGAAATTAACAGTACTTTGGTCGTTATCACATCCACTTTAGCAGCTCCTAAGGGTTACTAGTCCCATTCTATCACGCTTCCTTAAGTATGTCTCATATACGAAAAATAAAAACTACCCAAGAAGGGGTTGGGTAGCTTTTACTGTGTATCTGTGCTTATTCTTTTCGCCCCTAAGTAAACTTCTCGGTATAGCGAGTCACGTTTATTAAGGTTTTCAATCTGTACACCATCCTCGGGCACAGGAGAGGCATGAATCATGTAACCGTGACCGGCGTAAATACCGACATGACCGACAATACGGTTGCTTTCAAAACGTCCTGGCCAATAGAAGAACAGTAAATCTCCACGCTTGAGATCTTTGACTGGGACATACTCTCCTCGTTTGGCTTGATGACGAGACACACGTGGCAAATCAATGCCATGTTGCTTATACACGTACTGTGTAAAAGAAGAACAATCAAATGTCTCCTCATAACCTGAGGGTGATCCAAAGACATAAGGGGTGCCTAAGTACTGCTTCGCTGTCTCAATGATACTATCCGCAACTTGTGGGGCAACAGCCGGGATATCCTCCGTGTCACCGTTATCATCTTGTGGCAGGTCGTCCAAACTCTCATGGCGTTTAAAACCGTAAGACTCCGTTTCGCGTTCAGTATTGATTGTGATACGTCGGTCTTGCTTTTTTGCCTCTACGTTCTCCCCTAAGATTTGGTTCAAGGAGATAACGGGAATGAGGACTTCCTCGTCCACCATCGTTAAAGGCGAAGACAATCTGACCTCTTCCCCCTCCACTAAAGTTCGGTTGGTTTGTAAATCGAACGCTAGCAACACATCTGTGAAACCAGCTTTAATGTCTTGACCTTCATCCACAACCTTATAATTTAATAGCTCTAACACTGGCACGAGTGGCACATAGGTTAACCCACCTTTACGGTACGTTGTGATGTCGTCCAGTGTTTCACCGTTTAACATAAGCGTCATGGTTTCTTGGCCCTTTTGCAAAGCACCATTCTCAGATTGATCCGCGCTGAAAGGATTGACATGTAAATCAATGAAGGATTCATCTTGATTTTGTTGTTCCATCCCTTGATCTCCCGTTCCACAAGCGGATACTAGGACACTTAACAGCAGCATGATCATGACCTTTTGACCATGTCTCAGTTGCACTATTATCACCATCCTCCCACTCTATTTTTTGCCATTCAGACGATTTTCATCCATTTATTTAACAAATATATGTGGACATACTGTTTCTCAGCAGCGCATACAATGATGTAGGACGATACGGAGAGGTGAAAACATGCTGCCTAAGATATCAGCATTTTTTTATGTTTTGATCTTATTATGGCTAACCGTGTTACCATTCATATGGCGACAAAGATTAGCACAAATGACCGGGATGATGTTAGCCATGTCAGTGGGCATGATCGTGGGTTTAAGTACAGGGTGTCTACTGGGCATACTGTTTCCTACATATTATGTACAAGTGACCATTATCAGCATGGTGATCGGGAGTATATTGGGCAGTGTTGCTGGCCTGCCCAGCCATGTTATAGCTGTACTAGATGGCTTGTTGTCTGGCGTTATGGGTGGGATGATGGGGGCGATGTTAGGGGTGATGATACCGTACAATGAAGCGGTCGTCATGGTCCAAGTACTCTCTACCATCTGTGTTACGGCCCTCTTTTTTGTATATCTTATGTGTATTGAATGCATTGAACAAAGTCAACATCACAGTCCATCAGGTGACAGACAAAATGACAAGCCAAACGTAAAAAAAAGGCGACTACACCACACATGGTTGTTCACGTCACCTCTTCCTATGTTCATGTTGATCCTATTGTTTTGCATTTTAACGAGCCAGTTGGAAACCGTACACTTAGAACCTCTGGAGAGTGAGCCACAGCAACATCGTACTCCTGACCTTTAATAGAACAATCGTCTTTTCCTTTGGCGACGTCTTCTTAAGTATAAGAAAACGAGTCCACTGACGATGATCAATCCACCTATTACGGTGTACATCCCCCTATTTGACCTTGAGGAAGGGCCATCCGAATCGTTTGAGTTCGTCATTGAGACACTGGCAACGACAGCTTCGGCTACCTCATCCTGTGAAAATGTAAGCGGAGAGCGATGTCCCATCATTGCCGAATAAAAGTTATTTTGCACATAGGACTGTTCGTCCTGAAGTAAAACATGGGCTAACGTCTCTCCTTCTACTGTTTTTACGGACAGAAGCCCATTGGCGTTCACCTCCATCCGATAGTTTGCCACTCTGTCTACTGTTATAGCTGTATCGTGTGGCACACGGTACACACGATCTTCGACGCGATAGACTTTTCCTTGTTCCATATGCAACGTCTTATAATGTTTAAACCCATAATCTAGAAGCTGAGTCATGTCCTTATAAACGGCGTCAGCAGAGGGAGCCCCTAACGTCACGGCAATCAGTTCAGTGTCCTCACGCTTCGCTGCTCCGACAAGGGTGTGACCTGAACGCCTAACATAGCCATTTTTGACCCCGGTGGCACCGTCATATTGACGGATCAGTCTATTATGATTGTAGATGGTCGTTTCCCAAGCCTCTCCAACCCACTCCATGCTGTTGGTACCGACAACCTCCCGAAACACTTCATTTTCCATGGCGTACTGTGTCATCATGGCCATGTCATATGCGGTCGTATAATGGTTATCATCAAATAAACCGTGGGGATTTGTAAAATGTGTGTCCTTCACCCCTACCGTTTCTCGTACAAATGCATTCATACGTTGAGAAAAAGCCTCTTCCGTGTGGTCAAAGTGTTCTGCAATCGCAGTCCCAGCGTCATTACCTGAAGCCATGAGCAAACCCTGAATGAGTTTTAACAAAGGCACTTGCTCCCCTTCCTCCAGATAAACCCTCGTGCCAATCACGTTGCGAGCATTCTCGCTCACTGTGACTATTTCTTCTGTATCCCCTTGTTCTATGGCGACAATGCCAGTGACAATCTTTGTAATGCTAGCTGGATACATCTGTTGATGCGCGTTTTTTTCATACAAAATATCACCCGTGGTACCATCGATTAAAATGGCCGTCTCACTCTGGAGACGAGGTTCCTCGGCTTTTGCCATTGCCGTTAGAGAAGACGGCGTGAAGAAAATACATAAGATAAGTACAGTAAACCGAAGGATGGTGCCTGACTTAGGTCGTCTGCCATCTTGAGGGACTACATGTTCTCTCATGTCCTCATCCTCCTTTTTTCTTAATTTACTCTATACATATGTTTCACTGTCCGATTAGCATGTGGTCATAATGGTCTTTGTCCACAAAATACACCCTTAAGACTACCATGAATTTTTTATCATATGATGATCCTATTAAAATGCCATTAAAATGCCATATTATTAGGAATTTTTACCTACTACAGAACAAAAAAAACAACCTCCTTTTCCGTTTGGAGGTTGCTTTCTTGTCCCATCGATTAGCTTATAAATGATTAGCTTAAGGTGCTCGTATCTGATGTCCTTGATGACGTGACACTTGCTTCATCGTTTTTAACAGTATGCGACTGAAATGCTTGTAAGACTGAATCAAATTGGGCGATTATATCGTTTGGTTTGCCCTTTACACCTTCTAAGGGGATGGCTACGAGTCCGTTACTCCCACCATCTATGATGATATCTTGTTTATCTTGAGGAAGTTGATGCCTTACCCTCTCAACATCATTGACTTGAATAGCGAGATAGACCTTGGCATCATGAGAAGATAACATTTTCCCTGCCGATAGGTCGAGAATATCCACTGCATCAATCGATTGATAAGGCACGGTAAAAGCAGGAAGGTCATCCGCTGTAACGGCGACATGATCTTGGCGCAAGGTCAGGAAAGCTTGCGACTTCATAGACTGTATAAAATAAATCATAGCAAAAACGGTGAATAAGCCTATTAAAGCAAGAAACGCTATTTTACTTTGTCCGGCGCCATAATCACTTACATTGAGAACAGTGAATGACATAATGGCAATCATGGTACAACCTATCGCTCTGATCAACGCCTTTCTTTTACTGTACTTGAAAACGATCTCTGTATTCATGATTATATCCCCTCCACATCGTAGCATTTTGCCACTTTTGCTAATATTCTACATAGTTTTACATGTGTGAGGATAATCCTGTCTCTCAATCAAAAAATAAATCAATGGCACTAACGATCAGATGATATGCGTTGTGATCCTAACATGACTAACGTACTATGTCTGTATGCTATAAGTCTGATATCCTTACATAACTTTGCCATATGGAAAATTAATAAACGGCTTTGTGCTTCGGTTTGAGACTCTTAACAGGCTTCTACTCTTTTTTCCATGATGCTCCACTCTGTATCTTTTTCTCTATCAACATTAATCTTTTCATTTATATCATAACATAGCAAGTCTCAAAAAAAGTAAACTGAAAACGAAACTATTTTCCTAAACCTGCGTCTATATATAGTGGATTTGGTAGATTTATACATGACATCGTAAAGAAAGAGATGGTGAGACGAGTGAACGATTTAATTTCGCGCAAGATCCCCGTATTTATGGCATCCTTTATCTTACTAATGTCCTTACTGTACAGCACTGATGAAGTCGTTACGGCACAGGATACAAACGCACACGTATCAAGTGATGTCATTTTCGACCTAAGTGATGGTACAGCTATTGTCGATGGTGAGAAAATAGAACTAGACGTGCCTGCAACGGTCATCGATGGGCGTCTATTTGTGCCTGTTCGTTTTCTATCGGAGCAGATCGGTTTTGGTGTGAAGTGGGACGCCGAAACACGAAACATCTATCTGACAACCTCGAAAGCGGAGATGACCTTAAACCAAAGAAGCAATACAGCGATCATTAATGACGAAGCAGTGCCTTTTGACTCGGTGGCAGCGATTCTACAGAATCATTTGGTGTTATCGGTGAGAACGATGGCCGACCATTCAGATGTTGCAATCAATTACGACCACACTGAAAAGATCGTCACCGTACAAGAAACGGAGCCACAGCCTATAGGGGCTAAGCCTATTGCGTTATTCGCTACGGATAAAGAAACATATAAAGTGGGTGAACGCATTAGATATATAGATTTATCCTATCATCCTGACGGGACGGGTATTCGCCTACATTGGGAGAATAACAATCCCGTCTTCTTCAGCCCTGGAGCGCATGAGGTATCACTGAAAGCGGTCGATCGTGACGGTAAAGAAAGCGACACCTACACGAGAACAATCTATGTTCAAAATGAAGTTCTGACAACGAGAGAAGAGTACGGCTTCTATTATCATAATCTAGAACAAAATGAAAGATTGATTAACCTAGATATAGGGAAGTATTGGAACTATAAGCTTGCCCAGTCAGATCAATCTGAGGACACGTCCCGTACCCTCGTTTTGAGTAATAGTCCGGAGACTTTTAGAGATTATGGCTTATTATATAAAGAAACGATCAGCGGAGATCAGCGTATCTATGCTACTCATGTGAATGGCATTGAGTCCTCCCTGGCTCAGTTTTCTGTCATGGCGACCAATCATACGGACGAGGTCGTCACCATTGAACAAACACAAACGGGTGAAGTTGGCCCTTCATACATTTATAACCTGCTAGGTAGCCAAGGGTTAGCCAACTGGTTTATTGACCAAAACGATCATGAAACTGTCACCATTCGACCCGGGGAATCGATTATTTATTATCGTTCCGAAACACTCTACCCGGCTTATGGGGCACATATCATGCATGATATCACCGTTGATGGTGAAGTCGAGCTCCAAGTTATCGCCCATGAACCAGAGGCGTCCATCATTGACTTGATGTTCACAGACTTTGAGGAACTTCCAAGAGACAATCATGTTCGTGGGACTTACGATACGTCACGTCTGACGTTTAATATCGATGGCGTTCAAATTGAGGACATACCAACTCGCTTCCCTATCGGAGACCCTAACCATGCCCCTTGGGTAACAGGAAAGGATGGTTTAACGGGGGGAGATGTACAAAATCGTGGGAATTATGGCGTCATGTACGATATCACCATACAAAATCCACCTAAAATGGGTATCGCGCTCGTTCCGCGTGGTGGCAGATTCAAAGGAGCGATGATCGTCAATGACGAGATATTACGTATGCCACATTCGGGTACAATTGAGGCACGAACAGGATTTTTAATTGAGAGAACGACGGGACAGGAAGGTGAAATCCAGCTCATTATCTCTCCTCCATCCGGTTCTCCACTCCCGTTTGACCTCTTATTTTACCCTATGGACAATCGCTTAGAGGCTGATCAAAAGGACAGTGCTACTACACCGCAGGAAGACGATGAACTTGACGAAAATGAATTTGATGAAAACGAAGATCAAGATGAGGATCAAAGTGAAGATGCGCTAGACGATGAGGGCAAACAGGACTCTTAATACCCTTAACTCGCTTTGTCCTATTTTGAACGACACTTGAAATCATGTATACTGGGCATCAAAGGAGGTAGACACATGCGCTTAAGTGACAAAAAAGTCATCGCTTTAGTAGACCACGACTTCGAGGATTTAGAACATTGGTACCCTATCCTCCGTTTACAAGAGGAAGGGGCAACCGTTCACGTAGTGGGTGAAAAAGGAAAAGAAAAATACACAGGTAAGTACGGCGTACCGGCCGTTTCAGATTATGGATTTAAAGACATTAACCCGGAGGATTATGATGCCATTCTGGTTCCTGGCGGTTGGGCACCAGATAAGTTAAGGCGATACCCTGAAGTCATCGATATGATCAAACATATGAACGACAATCACAAACCGATCGGTCAGATCTGTCACGCAGGTTGGGTGCTTATCTCGGCTAAAATACTTGAAGGTGTCAAAGTGACAAGTACGCCCGGTATTCGTGACGATATGGAAAATGCGGGTGCCACATGGGTTGATGAGCCTGTGGTTGTCGACGGACATATCGTTTCCAGCCGTCGTCCGCCAGATCTTCCCCCTTATGCCAAGGCCTTCGCTGACAAGCTTAGCGAATAAAAGCTTTCAACATCTAACTTTCAACAGCTAATAGATAGACTAGTCAGAAGCCAGGAATCAATCCTGGCTTTTTCTATTTTCATTCATGCTAAACAGTCATTATTATTCCTTGTTGCGCATATTTCTCTAATGAAGGGACACGCCTTTAATTCAAGCCAAGGAGGAATGCGTATGTCTAATCAGAGCCAACCATTTATCAGACCTAACACAACGGGTAGCATCGTTCAATATCAAGACACGTATGACAATTTTATTGGGGGTGAATGGGTGCCCCCAAAGAAGGGGCAATACTTTGAAAATCCCTCCCCGGTAGACGGGAAAACATTCACCAAAGTGGCTCGTTCCACTGAGGAGGATATTGAAGCCGCTTTAAGTGCCGCCCACCGTGCCAAAGACGCGTGGGGAAAAACGTCGGTAGAACAAAGGAGTCGCATATTACTCCAAATAGCGGATCGTCTTGAAGAAAATCTAGAACCACTTGCCTTGTCTGAAACGTGGGATAACGGTAAAGCCATCCGGGAAACACTAGCCGCTGATCTACCACTGGCCATCGATCATTGGCGCTACTTTGCTGGTGTGATTCGAGGTGAAGAAAGCGGCGTGTCAGAAATCGATGCCCAAACCGTCTCAATGCACATCAACGAGCCTATCGGCGTGGTCGGTCAGATTATTCCTTGGAACTTTCCACTATTAATGGCGTCCTGGAAGCTAGCACCTGCCCTGGCCGCGGGTAACTGTGTGGTTCTAAAACCGGCGGAACAAACACCTGCGACGATCTTGCTATTCGCTGAACTCGTTGGCGACTTGCTTCCACCAGGCGTGCTTAATATTGTCAACGGATTCGGTCCTGAAGCGGGGCAACCTCTTGCCACCTCTCCTAATGTAGGAAAAATTGCCTTTACAGGGGAAACGACAACGGGTCGATTGATCATGCAATTTGCTTCGGAGAACATTAAGCCTGTCACCCTTGAATTAGGCGGAAAATCGCCAAACGTCTTCACTGAAAGTGTACTACGGGAGGATGATGCTTTCTTAGACAAAGCCTTAGAAGGGTTTACCATGTTCGCTCTGAATCAAGGGGAAGTTTGTACCTGTCCATCACGCGCTTTCATTCAAGAATCGATCTACGATGAGTTCATGGACAGAGCCCTTAAGAGAGTGAAAGAAATTAAAATGGGAGACCCACTTAAGCAGGACACGATGATGGGGGCACAAGCATCAGCCGATCAATATGAGAAGATTCTCAGCTACATCGATATCGGGCAAAAAGAAGGCGCCCGTGTCTTAACGGGAGGGCGTGCGTATCAGAATCCTCAATATCCTCAAGGTTATTATGTTGAACCCACCGTGTTTGAGGGGCACAACAAAATGAGAATCTTCCAAGAAGAAATCTTTGGACCTGTCGTTTCCGTTACAACGTTCAAAGATGAAAACGATCTCATCGAACAAGCGAATGATACACTCTATGGATTAGGTGCTGGTGTGTGGACGAGAGATATGCATCAAGCGTATGGCTTATCTAGACAAATCGAGGCCGGTCGTGTCTGGGTAAATTGTTATCACGCCTATCCTGCTCATGCCTCATTCGGGGGTTATAAGCAGTCTGGTATCGGACGTGAAACACATAAGATGATGCTTGAGCACTATCAGCAAACGAAAAACATGCTCATATCCTACGATAAGAATCCTACTGGCCTCTTTTAAAAGGAACTTCCCTTTTGAAAGGAGGTTTGAGATGACACAAGTCAAACGTGTTTTGGCTACGAATGAGGCCACGAAACTCATACAAGAGCTTAAAAATACACACGGGGCACTCATGTTTCATCAGAGTGGAGGTTGCTGTGATGGCTCTTCCCCGATGTGCTATAAAGCGGGACAGTTCAAAATAGGGACGAATGACGTATATCTAGGAGATATAGAAGAGTGCCCCTTCTATATGTCCAAGTCTCAATTTGAATACTGGCAGCACACTCAACTGACCATTGATGTAACCAAAGGGCGTGGGGCGTCTTTTTCACTCGAAATCCCACTCGGATATCGGTTTATGATCCGTTCGCGTCCTTTTACCCAAGAGGAGTCCGCCAAACTCACTCCTGTGACGGACGGACAGCCTTAATCGGCTTTAATTGGCTAACCGGTTCGAATTACTTAAACTGGCGGTTCTATTTACTGGAAACACCCTCAGGGGAACATCCTTGAGGGTGTTTTGTACATTGTCCGGTGTTTCATGATGTATGTCATGCTTTTTTGAGCCCAAATCCTTGTTTTTTAGAATCTAGTATTCCTAGTATTCTCTGTGTTTAAATTTGCTGTTCATTTTATCTTCCTGTGTATTATCATCAACTGTAAATACATCAACCTGGATTAAACTTTCAGGGTACACACTATATATGTAAAATATCTTTGGTTCGTCTTTAAAGACGACATCAGCTGAGTAGCGTGGAACTTTCCCTATGTCGGTTCTAACGATTTCAAAATCTTCTTGGTCATATTCTTTATCATTCAACAAGTAAGCTGTTACTTTTTTCTCTATATTATAATGTTGATATTGGATAAATAAATAGGGCGCTAATGTCATAATAGTGACAAAAGCGACAATAGCAATTAACATCGTCCTCTTTTTATTTCTCATATAATACCCCCTCGTTCGTTCAAAAGTCTTGAATGCAGAAAACGCTCAACATATGAATGATAAATTGCAGCAATAGCTTAACGTGTTCGCTTAAGGTGCATCATAAAAGTTCTACAATACAGCTAGTCTAAAATCCTAGTATACCCCTTTTCTCGTGCCATACTTTTTCTAACTCATCTTCCTTTACCTCTTTTTGCCAGTATCCTCTATCAATGTATGTGAACCCATTCTCTTTACAATAATCTCTATCACCATGAGAGATTATAATTTCACCCTTGAACTTTCTCACTGCAATTTCTTTTCCTTTATACAAAGCTACTGTTGATATTTCATACACATCATCTAGCTCTTCAAGGTCGACGTATTTTTTATAGAGACTTTTCAATTCTTTGTGCTGATGAAACCCATGATGTACATCATTTGGATCATATGATTTTAATACATATTTTTCAAGCTCAAAATGATAATATCCTTCGTACTCCTTACCTTTGTAAATAGCAAAACCACCTTGGATAATGTCCATAATGACCTCCCCCTTTAATACGTTGATATCCATTTACCTAATAAAGCCCCGTATGTTATGTGTTCCACTAAGATAATGTTTGAAGTCACTTGGGGTTTGATCTTTAGCTTAAAGCTTAAACTTCGGCTTAACTTATTCTTCCCACTCCTGCTCGTAGCTGTACCCTGGGGTACTTACTCGGTCAATCACACCTTGGACATCACCCACCACCAGATTCGGGTTGACCCATAGCTGTCCTTGATGGAAATCGTAGGCGACCATATCTTCATGCATCTCAAAGCCGGTCTGAACTCCCTCTGTTAAGTATATAAACCAATGATGTTTTGGTGAGACTGATGAATACAACACATTATTTTCTAAAGCATCTATTGCATCAGGGTGTAATTCTTCTAACATGTCGAGCCCTGATCTTTCAGCGATGAGACACTTGGCTCCTGTTAGTTGAATCATTCGTAGCTGTTGAGCTAAGTATTTTTCTTGAGACTCGGTCAATTCATCCGTTTTCACATGCTCGTCATCCGTTTCAAGAAAAGGTACCACGTACTGACCTTGTTCAGGCATCGTTGATGTATGGAATCTATCTTGGTAAATTCTTATGAATAAGGTAATAGGCTTAATTCTTTTCTCAAATCTCTTAGGAAAATTTGCACCTATATATAAACATTCAAAATGCGAAGGATCAAATTTTAACTGGAAGGAATCAACCGAGTTTACCTCATCATATTTGTATCTTGTAATTACATCGGGTAAGGTTAAACCTTCTTTTACCTTAGTTATATCTGAATGTTCCTCAATTTCAAATCTAAATAAACTTTCGTTTTTAACTAGCTCTTTGAAATCAACGCCTAGCTGAAAACAATCCTGTACACTTTTTGGTTCGTAGTAACAGACTGTGCTTAAGGAATACTCGATCATGTTTACTCCTCCTCATTTTAAACGCCAATGGATAATATTTATCTCAAAACCTTGATCAGCAAACTCTTTGATTAACTTTCCCCTAATCTAGAATCAAAATAGTCATCTGTGAAGATATAAGATTTTCATCACTGTTTGATTCTCGCCCTGTTTACCTTTCCTATATGTACGCCATACTGTCCGTTTTCCCTGCTGAACTCACTCGCTTAGCTTTTTCTATCAGGTGATTTGCTTCGCATACGCTCATTCCTTCAGATTCGGGAAAACTTTGCTGCAAGGTAAATGCGCTATCATCAAACTGTGGGTCAAATGATACAGCCCTCACGGGCTTATCATTAGAATTGTTTTCACCCACAATAAAGCCAAAGAAGAACAATTGAACCAGGCTCTTCTTTGGCTTACGGGTTGATCTTAGCTTTTAAGCCTTCGGCTTAACTTATTCTTCCCACTCTTGCTCGTAGCTGTACCCTGGCGCACTTAC